>JBEGTV010000042.1:0-10356 GCA_041179225.1 Deinococcota bacterium
CTACCGCCCTTGGTTTGGGTAAACGCATTTCGGATACCTTAAGTGCAGGTACGTTGACCGAAACCACCGTCAGTGGCTCGAGCGGTCAGATTTTCTTGTACGCGGCTGGTGGTAAAGGTGTTTTGGTGGTGGTTGCAGCCGCAGGTGCAAATGTTGGTTTAATCAACTTAGAAGCCAGAGATGCGGTGCGTACAATCGCCAGTATTCTTTAGGACAAAAAAGTAAGCTGCAAGCAAATGCTTGCAGCTTACTTTTCACACTATTTTTGGTTTAATTTTGCTCGAGATGGTGAGACTTCGGGGGGTCTATGGCAATTTTTGGCAACTTAACAGAATTCCCACTGCTGGAAGTGGTTAGTATGCTCGAGCGGCGTTGTGGGGTGTTACATTTTCGTAACGTTGGGCATTTCCAGAGTCTCGATTTACAACTTAATCATGGGACGCTACAAGGTTTAGTGGTCAACGGACAGGTGATGCGCGATGGTATAGCCGCCAAGAATTTACTGATCGAAATTGCTAATGTGCGTAGTGGGACTTTTGAATTCCAACGTGTTTCTGATGGTTCAATGTTACTCAATGACCTAGCAATTAACATTGGTGAGATACTTCTTAGACGGGCTACTTTAGATGATGAATGGAATTGTTATAAAGATAGTTTACCCGAACCTGAAACCCGTTTTGTTTTGGCAACCCAAGAACTGGTTTGGTTAGAAGAAGAACTGCAACAATTTTGGAATCAAGCCGAACTGCTCTTAGAGTATGGTATCAGCACCAAGGATTTAGCCCAACGCTTAAATCTCGAGTTGCGACTTGTTCAAGTCAACATGTATAAACTCCGTGCTATTGGTGTGATTCGTCCAGCCCGTAAAGTTCAAGAAATAGCTGATATTCGAGCAGGTCATTTTCCGAGTCGGGTCGCTATACCCGTTCTTAAAGCCGCCCCAGTTGCCACTAAAACACAAAACAAACCTTCGTTGGTCTCGAGATTACTTGGTGCGTTGCGTTTAATAGGAAAACCATCATGAGCCAACATCAACCACTTAAAATTGTTATTTCGGGTCCTGTGGGGGCAGGCAAAACCACTTTTGTCCAGTCTTTATCTGAAATTCCTGTGGTCAACACCGATGAGCTTTCAACCGAAGATATTGGTAAAGCCACCACCACGGTTGCCCTTGACTTTGGATTACTGACCTTAGATGGCATTCCAATTCATTTATTTGGTACTCCGGGACAAGACCGATTTGATTTTATGTGGGAAGTGCTTTGTGAAGGCGCTCTGGGCTTATTGGTTTTGGTAGCTGGTGATAAACCCCAAGATTTTCCTCATGCTCGCCGAATTTTAGAATTCATTACCAGCCGAATTCCAGTTCCATTTTTAGTTGGTGTGACTCGGCAAGATTTACCAAGAGTTTGGGAACCAGAAGATGTGGCTGAATACTTTGATTTAACTCCAGATTTGGTCATTGGCATCAACGCCACCAGTACCACCTCGAGTTTATTATCTACGGTGCGGTTACTCGAGTTGGTTCAGGCTTATGATCCGTTGTACGCCGAAAGTCTGCAAGGAAAGTACACTTTTGGCACTGTTTAATTTGGGGAGCGCCCGAAAGTGTCATAAATAAGCGCTACCTTGGTGAGCATACTGTTTGTGTTTTGCGTAGCAGTGCAATTGATCGTTTTATGTTTACACCTCTTTGACCAATACTGCTTATGGAAACCAAAGGTACAAACCTTTGGTGTTTTTGTGCCAAGTAAATTAAAGTTTTTGTATTCTGGAATACTTGCAAACTGTCTTTCAAACTGCGTATACTCTGCAAACGATTGCAACTTAAAGTCATAAGAACATCAATTCGGGCAGCAAAATGCCCAGATAAAATGCTTTTTGCGGCAAAATAACTGCAATCGAATGCAAAAGGACAAGCCAATGATCGATGTAGACCAAGTAGCCAATCTCGCTCAAGTTTCTCGAGCCACTGTCTCGAGAGCTTTTACTCGTCCAGATTTGGTCAACACCAAAACCCGTGAACGAGTCCTCGAGATTGCTAATCAACTTGGCTATCAACCAAATCAACTTGCCAGTGCGCTGAGACGTGGGCAAAGTCAGAGCATTGGTTTAATTATCTCCGATGTTCTTAACCCGGGCAACGCAATGCTTGCCAAAGGTGTCCAAGATGCCGCCACCAAACGTGATTACACCGTGTTTATATTCAACACCGACGAGGACTCAGACAAAGAACGCAAAGCCTTAGAAAGTCTCCGCAGTCATATGCCACAAGGCTTAATTATAATGCCAACAGCAGGCGCACAAGAAAACCTAGGCTTAATTGGCAACTTACCAATCATCGAACTTGACCGTGCCAGTGGACTCAAGGGCGCACACACGATCATGGTAGACAACATTGGCGGATCAAAAGCGGCAGTTCAACACCTGACCAACCTTGGACATAAACGGATTGGTTTAATAGCTGGCAGCTTTGATATTTCTACGGCAGTCGAACGGCACACAGGCTATAAACAAGCCCTATCAGAAGCAGGCATAACTTACCGCGACGACCTTGTACAAGTTGGGAATCACCGTGAAGATGGCGGCAGATTAGCCGCACAGAATCTCCTCTCTCGGGGAGCAAACGAACGACCAACTGCATTATTTGTAGGAAACAATGAAATGACGATTGGTGCGATTTTTGCCGCTAGAGATTTAGGACTCCAAATTCCAATAGATTTAAGCATTGTTGGTTTTGACGATTCACGCTGGGCAAAACTCCTACAACCCAGTATTACTGTTGTCGCCCAACCCGCTTACGAATTAGCCTACCTTGCCTGCGAAACACTCTTAGACCGCCTCGAGCGCGGTAGAACCCAAAAACCGATTCAAATTAGATTAGCCACCAATTTTATTCAACGTTTCAGCACCGCCCCACCGCCCATCCAAGTGCTTTCTTAACGAACGAGCAAGTGATGCGTTCAATTATCCGTCAGATTTTCGGCTCACCGCCCTCTTTCAAACTAGGAGAACCACCATGCGTAAAATTGCACTATTAGCAGCCCTCGGCGTAAGCACCCTTGCTCTTGCCCTTGCCCAAGGTAAAGCCCCAATCATTGGTTTAATCACCAAAACAGAATCCAATCCATTCTTTGTTAAAATGAAAGAAGGCGCTTCAAAAGAAGCCGCTCGTTTGGGCGCAAAATTCTTAAGTGCTGCTGGTAAACAAGACGGCGACAATGCTGGTCAAGTGGCTGCCATCGAAAACTTTGTCGCTGCTGGCGCACAAACCATTTTGATTACCCCGTCAGATTCCCAAGCGATTGTCCCAGCCATCAAAAAAGCCCAAGCTGCTGGCGTTCAAGTGATTGCGCTTGACAGCCCAACCGAACCAGCCGACGCAGTAGATGCACTCTACGCCACCGATAACTTCAAAGCCGGTGTGTTAATCGGTGAATACGCTGCCGCCCAACTCAAAGGTAAAACCTTGAAAATTGCCATGCTTGACCTCTTCCCTGGTCATCCAGTTGGAATTGCTCGTCACAACGGCTTTTTGGCTGGTTTAGGCGCAGAAAACATTGACGCAGACACACCAGACCTTGCCACCACCGCACAAGTTGTTTGCAGCCAAGATACCTTTGGCGACCAAGCCAAAGGTCAGACCGCCATGGAAAACTGCTTGCAGAAAAACCCAGACATCAACGTTGTTTACACGATCAACGAACCAGCCGCCGCAGGTGCATACAAAGCCATCAAAGCTGCTAAGAACAAAGCCGTTATTTTCAGCGTAGACGGTGGTTGCGAAGGCGTTCGTAATGTTGACAAGGGCGTAATCGTTGCAACCAGCCAACAATACCCACTGAAGATGGCAGCTTTGGGTGTCGCTGCTGGTGTTAAATACGCTAAGACCGGTGTCAAAGCCAAAGGCTACGTGGACACTGGCGTAACCTTAATTGCAAAACGCGCTTTAACAGGCGTTGGCAGCAAGAACGTGGCTTTCGGACTTGCTAACTGCTGGGGTAACTAAGACGGCTTGAGTCTTAAGACTCGAGAAACAAGTTAGACATCTTCAAAGGGAAACTTGCCTAGGCGGTTTCCCTACTCCTCCAAAACCAAAGAGGGCGCGAATATGCGCCCTCTTTCACTCGAGAACGAGTATCAGTCACTCGAAATAGAGTAAAGTCAGGGTGAACTATGACAAACCAAGGCACACAAAATAAAAATAATTGGCTCGAGAAACTACCAAGTGTTTCAGTGCTTGGACCAATTCTGGCACTGTTCTTATCAATTGGATTTTTTGCAACTCAGCACCCTAATTTTCTCACTGCCAATAACGGGGCTTTAATTATTTCGCAAGTCATGGTTGTGGCTGTGCTGGCAATCGGACAAACCCTGATTATCTTGACGGGTGGAATTGATTTGTCTTGCGGTATGGTCATGGCGCTCAGCACGATGTTAATGACTAAATTAGCAGCCGATTTTGGTTTGCCTGCCCCGATTAGTTTACTGATTGGATTAGCGGTCAGTACCGCTTTTGGTTTTTTGAATGGCTTACTGGTCACAACCTTAAAACTTCCACCATTTATTGTGACGCTTGGCACATTAAATATTGCTTTTGCAATTACCCAAATTTATACCCAAGCTCAAACCATTACAGTCAGTGATGAATCCTCGATTTTACTGTGGTTCAAACAAGACATTGCGATTGGTGGAATCACCATTGGTTACGGGACTGGCATCGCCTTAACCCTGTTTTTATTTACCGCAATTTCATGGGCTTTAAGTAACACCGCTCCTGGTCGGCACTTATACGCTGTTGGTAATAACCCAGAAGCGGCTCGTTTGACGGGTATTCCAACCCAACGTGTTTTACTCGGCGTATACACCCTCGCGGGACTGATTTATGGCATTGCTGGTTGGTTATCGGTCTCGAGATACGGCATTGGCAATCCAAACGCTGGACAAACTGAGAACTTAGATTCGATTACCGCCGTGGTACTTGGCGGCACAAGTCTGTTCGGTGGACGCGGTTTACTGATTGGCACAATTGTCGGGGCGCTGATTAGCGGGGTTTTTCGCAGTGGCTTAACCCTGATGGGCGCACGGAGTGAAGTGCAAATTTTGATTACTGGTGTGCTGGTCATTGTCGCAGTGGCAGTAGACCAACTTTCAAAAGGCAAAAACGCGAGGTAAGTATGGCAGACACAATTTTTGAAGCAAAAAATCTGGTCAAACGCTACGGACAAGTGACTGCCTTAGACGGCACAGATTTCGCCTTGCAAGCAGGTGAAATCCTCGCGGTGATTGGTGATAACGGGGCTGGCAAAAGTAGTTTAATTAAAGCCTTATCTGGCGCAACCATTCCCGATTCTGGCGAAATTTACTTAGATGGTAAACCCGTAAAATTCCGCAGCCCAATAGACGCTCGGCAGCACGGAATCGAAACTGTTTATCAGGATTTGGCGGTTGCCCCAGCCATGACGATTGCCGAAAATCTGTTTTTGGGACGCGAAATTCTGCGCCCAGGCTTTTTAGCCAAATTTTTTCGGGTCATAGACCATAAAAAAATGCTCGAGGAAGCCACCAACCACATGGCTGGCTTAAAAATAGGCATTCGCAGCATGAACCAAGCGGTCGAAACCTTGTCTGGTGGTCAGCGTCAAGGGGTAGCCGTGGCACGCAGCGCCGCTTTTGCACGGCATGTGGTGATTATGGACGAACCAACGGCTGCACTGGGCGTAAAAGAAGGCAATATGGTACTGGATTTAATCCGCCGAGTCCGTGATAGTGGCTTGCCGGTTATTTTAATTAGTCACAACATGCCCCATGTTTTTGAAGTAGCAGACCGAATCCATGTCCAACGCCTAGGAAAACGGGCTGCCGTCGTTAATCCCAAGAAAATTAGCATGTCCGATACAGTAGCTATCATGACTGGCGCAACACTGGTCGAAGACATCCCACCCGAGGTACTGGCGTGAGAAAAGGGCTAGGGTTAAAAGGTCAAAGGGTTAAAAGGTCAAAAGCAAAAAACCTTGTTCGAGAAACCTTTTTCCCTTTTCACCCTGTCTTATGCTTCTAGGGCTTGACCTTGGCACGGGTTCTTGCAAAGCCTTGTTGCTTTCTAACGAAGGTAAGGTTTTAGGGGAAGCATCAAAACCTTATGCGGTTCATGCACCTCAAATTGGTTGGGCAGAAAGTAATCCGCTCGAATGGTGGGAAGCCATTGGTGCGGCATCTCGAGAAGCCGTTGGGAATTACAGCGCAGAGATTCGTGCAATTGGCTTATCTGGGCAGATGCACGGCACGGTTTTGTGTGATGCTCAAGGTCAACCAATCAGGGATGCGATTCTATGGTCTGATGGGCGCTCAAGCAGTGTTCTCGAGGCGTATCAAAAATTATCAATACGTCAACTTGAGCACCTAAGCAACCCAATTGTAGCTGGGATGATGGGCGCAAGCCTGCTTTGGTATAAAGAAAACTTAGGCTTGAACGGGATCAAATGGGCGTTACTTCCCAAAGATTGGTTGCGTTACTGTTTAACAGGTGAGGTTGCGACTGACCCTTCGGATGCTTGCGCCACGCTACTTTATGATTTACAACAAGATGATTGGTTTTGGGATGTCTTTGAAGCCCTCGAGTTACCAAAAATCGTTCCAGAAGTGCGTTCTTCGACTTCTATTGCTGGCAGTTTAACTCGAGAAGCGGCTTTACACCTTGGATTACAGGCAGGGATTCCAGTTATCACTGGAGGAGGCGACACACCTTGTGCCATGCTTGGGAATGGGATAACAGATACGGGTACGGCTCAATTGAGTATTGGCACTGGCGCGCAGATTATTACGCCAATAGCAACCGCTCAATTTGGGAAATCTACCCATTGTTACCGCACTGTCCTCGAGACCAACGCCAAGTATTATGCGATGAGCGCCATGCAAAACGCTGGCTTGGCGCTCGAGCGCGTCCGCAATTGGTTAAGTGTTGACTGGCTACAATTTCATGACTTGGCGTTTAGTGTGCCTAACACTCAAAACCTGATTTTCTTACCGTACTTAAGTGGTGAACGCACCCCGCACCTGAATCCAAATGCCCGAGGTGCTTGGTTAAATTTGGGTTTACAGCACGAAAAAGCGCATTTGGCTCGAGCCGCGCTAGAAGGTGTGGCTTTTAGCCTTAAAGACGGACTGAGCGCTCTTGAGCAGACAGGGCTACACATTCCAGAATTACAATTGGTTGGCGGAGGCACACTCGAACCACGCTGGCAACAATTACTATGCGATGTTCTCGAGAAACCACTGTTCTCGAGTGGCACAAGCAATGCGAGTGCTAGAGGCGCAGCATTACTGGCTGGACTTGGAATTGGTAGTTTTAAGAATGTCCTCGAGACCACACAGATGCTCCCTAAGCCCAAATTGATTGCCGAACCCAACACAGATACAGAGCTATTGCAGATGACTCGAACTAGATTTAGAACCGCTTATGCTCGAGCATAAGAAAATTTCCTATTCTGACCTTTCCGATTTTTGGATTCCTGTGCTACCCTACCCGCAATTGTTGGATTTAAGGGGAATGATTTTAGTGAGTACACTTGTAATTGTTGAGTCGCCTGCGAAGGCAAAAACCATTGGGAAATTCCTTGGACGTGGTTATGTGGTCGAGTCCAGCTTTGGTCATATTCGTGATTTACCTAAAGGTGCAGATGAAGTGCCAGCCAAGTACAAAGGCGAGGCTTGGGCAAGGCTTGGCTTGAACATCGAAGCTGGGTTTGAACCGCTCTATATTGTCAGTGCTGAGAAAAAAGCCCAAGTTGCCAAATTAAAAGCCCTCGCCAAAGACGCGACTGAAATTATTCTGGCAACCGACGAAGACCGCGAAGGCGAAGCGATAGCGTGGCATCTGTTTGACGAGTTAAAACCAAAAGTGCCAGTCAAACGGATGGTTTTTCATGAAATCACCAAAGAAGCCATAGACCACGCGATTTCGCACCCTCGAGCGATTAACACCAATATGGTTCAAGCCCAAGAAACCCGTCGGGCTTTGGACAGGTTATACGGCTATGAGGTCTCCCCTGTTCTTTGGAAAAAGGTCAGACCTTCACTCAGCGCTGGACGAGTCCAAAGTGTTGCCACACGCTTAATTGTTGAACGTGAACGCGAACGCATGAGTTTTGTACCAAGCGCTTGGTGGGACATCGAAGCCCAATTTAGTACCGCTAAAAACGAACGTTTCCCAGCGACACTTTACGAATTGAACGGTAAACGCCTTGCCTTGGGTAAGGACTTTGACTCGAGCGGTAAATTTATTGGCGAAGGCAAAGTCGTGCGGCTTGATGAAACCCAAGCTCGAGAACTCGCCCAAGCCCTGCGCGGTGTGCTGTTTAGTGTTTTAAGCACCGAAGAAAAACCATTTACCCAACGTCCATACGCCCCTTTTATTACCAGTACCTTGCAACAAGAAGGCGCACGTAAGCTGGGCTTTGGCACACAACGCACCATGCGTACTGCCCAGCGCCTATACGAAGGCGGCTACATCACCTATATGCGTACTGACAGCACCAACCTCTCCAAAGAGGCTCTAAGTGCGGCTCGAGCGCAAGTCGTGGATTTATACGGACAGGAATACCTGCATCCAACACCACGCACCTACGAGAAAAAAGTCAAGAACGCCCAAGAAGCACACGAAGCCATCCGCCCAGCCGGTGAGCGTTTTCGTACCCCGCAAGAAGTAAAAGCCGAACTAGGCGACGATGAATTTAAGATTTATGACTTGATTTGGAAACGCACCGTGGCTTCGCAAATGGCAGATGCTCGGGGGCGCAGGTTATCCGCACGGATTGGCGGGACTGCCACTGATGGGCGCAATGCGGTTTTTAATGCCACTGGCAAAGTGATTGATTTTGCGGGCTTCTTACGGGCTTACGTCGAAGGTTCAGACGACCCAGAAGCCGCGCTCGAGGACAAAGAAGTGATTCTGCCAGCCCTAAATGCCAAAGACCCCGTTAAAGCCGAAAAACTCGAGCCAAAAGGACACAGCACCCACGCCCCAGCCAGATTCACCGAAGCCAGTTTGGTACAAGGACTCGAGGAACGCGGTATTGGCAGACCCAGCACCTACGCCAGTATTATTCAAACGATTCAAGACAGGGGCTATGTCTTTAAGCGCGGACAAGCCCTGATACCAACCTTTACGGGTTTTAGTGTGGTGCAACTGCTCGAGCAGCACTTTAGTCAATTGGTGGATTATGGTTTTACTGCCCGAATGGAAGACGACCTTGACCATATTTCGATGGGTGAACAAAAGAGGGTCCCATACCTCGAAAAATTTTACTCGAGTGAAGGTGGCTTAAAAAACCAAATAGATTCTCGGCTCGAATCCATAGACCCAAGGGTGGTTTGTGCTGTTCCTGTGCCGCAGCTTGCCGACAGTGGAATCGAAGTGCGGGTTGGGCGGTACGGACCATTCCTCAAACGCGGCGAAGAAAACGGCAATATCCCCGATGACCTTGCACCCGACGAACTGAGCTTAGAAAAAGCCGAAGAATTACTTAGTAAGAAATCCAGTGACCGAGTTATTGGTATTGACAGCCAAACCAATCAAAATGTCTATGCTAAAAACGGACGTTTTGGACCTTACGTGCAACTCGGCGAAACTGGTACACCAACGCTCAAAAATGCTTCGCTATTCCCAACCGATAAACTCGAGGAACTCAGTCTCGAGCGAGCGATGTTGCTGCTTTCTTTGCCACGGCACGTCGGCGATTTAGAAGGCGAAGAAGTCTGGGGCTACAACGGCAAATTTGGACCTTACCTCAAAAAAGGCAAGGACTCGAGAAGCCTGACCCGCCATGACGAACTGTTTAGTGTCAGCATCGAAGAAGCGGCTGGCATTTTTGCCCAACCCAAAACACGCGGACGCGGCACACCCAAAGAACCCGTGCAACGCTTTGAGTACACCGACCGAGCGCCGATAAATTTGCTCGATGGGCGATTCGGGCTGTACTTATCTGACGGTGAACTTAACGCTTACCTACGCCGCGAAGACAACACCCAAGCTCTTGATGCCGCTTCGGTACGCAGTATCTTTGAAGAACGAGGCAAACCACCAAAAGCCAAAGCTGCCAAAGCCTCGAGCAGCAAAAAAACGGCTGCCGCGCCAAAAACTGTTAAAGCCACAACCAAAAAAGCCAGCAGTAAAAAACCAGCCGCTAAGAAAAAAACTGTCAGCAAAACCGCTAAAGCTGATGCACCTGCCAAGGAAAAACCACTCTGGGCAGACCTCGAGCCGTTCACCAAAGAATTTGACCCGACCACCGCCCAACTCTTAAAACTGATTAACGGCGAACGAATCCCGATGGCAGACGCAGCCCAAAAACTCCG
>JBEGTV010000043.1:0-10265 GCA_041179225.1 Deinococcota bacterium
CAACCTCAAAGCCTTAGAGACCATTTCAAGAAATCTCTGGTGGACTTGGAATCCCGAAGCCCAAGCCCTCTTTGAAGCTATTAACCCACTGGTCTGGGAAACCACCAACCACAATGCGGTTCGAGTTCTACAAGAAGCCAGTCAATCAGACCTAAACCGCGTCAGTACCGACGAAAACTTTGTGGCTGACTTAGAACGTACCCACCAGCGTTTCCAAAGGTACATGACCTTAGATAGCACATGGTTTAAGCAACACAACCCCAATTTTAAGGGTATGGTCGGCTATTTCTGTATGGAATACGGACTCCACGAATCCTTGCAAATTTACTCGGGTGGTCTGGGTGTACTGGCAGGCGATCATTGTAAAAGCGCTTCGGACTTAGGTGTGCCTTTTGTGGCAATTGGCTTACTATTCCGCGATGGTTATTTTCATCAGCAACTCGATGCCAATGGCTGGCAAGGTGAGCGCTACGAAATCATCAATCCCAACAAACAACCCCTGACCCTTGCTCGAGACGAAATTGGCGAAATTATTAAAATTGAAGTCGAAGTCTCTGGTCGAATCGTAACAGTTCAAGCCTGGCGCTTAGAAATCGGACGAATCAGCTTGTATTTACTCGACACCGACGTGCATGAAAACCCAGAAGCCGACAAAGCCATCACCAAACGCCTGTACGGTAAGGGCGAAGAACTACGGGTGGCTCAAGAATTGGTGCTTGGCGTGGGCGGTTTGCGTTTAACTCGAGCCTTAAAACTGCCGATTACGGTCTACCACATGAACGAAGGACACGCGGCTTTCTTGGGTCTCGAGCGTTTACGTGAATACCGCGAAGCTGGTTTGGAATGGAATGCTGCCATAGAATTGGTTGCCTCAAGCGGAATCTTCACGACCCACACACCCGTACCAGCCGGTAATGACTCATTTGGATTGCCGTTAATTGACCGCAAATTGACCTACTGGGCAAAAGCCCTGAAGGTTACTAAAGAAGACCTGTATGCCTTAGCCACCCAACAACAAAAATGGGGACCAACTTTTTCAATGACGGTACTGGCATTGCGTTTGAGCCGTTATGCGAATGGCGTTTCTGAGTTACACGGACAAGTCTCGAGGGGCATGTGGAGTTTTTTATGGGACGGCGCGGATGCCCCAGAAGTACCAATTAAGCATGTCACCAACGGCATTCACACCCGCACCTTCTTGGCGCATGAACTTGCAGAACTCTACGATGCAGCTTTTCCAAAATACTGGGATAGCCAATTAGAAAACCCAAAGGTCTGGCAACTTGAGAAAATCGAAGATAATAAACTCTGGGAAGCCCGTTTAACCCTGAAAAAGAAATTGGTCGAATTCACCCGCAGCCGCCTACGCCGCGCCAATGAACGCAACAACACGGCTGGTAGCACCCATGTGCTATCTGAAACAGCCTTAACCATTGGTTTCGCTCGGCGCTTTGCGACCTATAAACGCGCAACCCTACTTTTTCGGGACATTAACCGCTTAAAACGAATTGTTAATAACCCAGAACGCCCAGTGCAATTTATTTTCGCAGGTAAAGCCCACCCTGCTGATAATCCCGGTAAGGAATTTATTCAACAACTCTGGCGATACTCGCAAGACCCAGACCTGAAAGGCAAAATTGTTTTCTTAGAAGACTACGATATGAACGTGGCACGCCACCTTGTTCAAGGCTCAGACATTTGGTTAAACAACCCACGACGACCACTCGAGGCTTCAGGGACAAGCGGTGAAAAAGCCAGTTTGAACGGATGCCTAAACTTTAGTATTTTAGATGGTTGGTGGCGCGAAGCCTATGATGGTACAAACGGTTGGGCAATCGGCGATGAACGCGAATTTAATGAAGACGACGAATCCTTACGAATCCAAGATGACCGCGACTGCCAAAGTTTGTATGATATCCTCGAGTACGAAATAGCCCCACTGTATTACGGTGCAAAGCACGACTGGCTCGAACGTGTACGCAATGGTATTCGCACAGTAGCTCCTAAATTTTCGATGCAGCGCCAAGTCATAGATTATGTAGAAGACCTTTACACGCCCGCCGCGACTCGAGCAGGCAGCCTAACCATAGACCAAGCCAAAAACATTGCCGCATGGAAAACCACGCAACGCGAAGGCTGGAGCGAAGTTCGCTTAAGTGCATCGCTAGAAGCCAACAATCATGTTCGCGCTCGAGTTTGGCTCGGCAAACTCTTAGCAGCCGACATTCAAATAGAAGCTGTGGTCAGCAAAAACGGTGTTTTCCAACGCACTGCCCTTAGCTTAGAAAAAACCCATGAAGATGGTTGGCTCGAGTACACTGGAAGTATCACCATGCCCGAAGCTGGCGAATGGCAACTTGGCGTTCGGGCTGTGCCATACCGCGACGACCTCAGCAACCCGCTTGAAGTTGGCTTGTTGCGCTGGGCGTAATTTAGTACCCTTCAGCCGCCGTTAAACTCGAAAGCAGTGCAACGGCGGCTGTTTCAGCCCGTAAAATCCGTTTTCCAAGGCTCACCCGAGTGATCCCTTTTTGTTCGAGCAACATAATTTCTTGACTCGAGAATCCACCTTCTGGACCTGAAATAATCGTAAAAGGCGCATCCCAAGTAATGGCTTCTCGAGGTAATACACTCGAATGTGGATGTGCCACAATCGCAGGGGCATTCAAGTCTTGTACACGCCTTGGCTCGAGGATACTAGGAATCACATTGCGTTGGCATTGCTTAGCTGCTTCGGTGGCAATACGCCTTAAACGCTCGAGTTTCTGCGCCCCAATTTCTCTCACTTCGCTGTGCTGAGTCATTAAAAGTTGAATGCTCGAGACCCCAAGTTCAGTCGCCGCGCGAACTACATCCGACAACTTATCAGCTTTAAGCAAAGCAATGGCAAGGGTGATGGGTTGTGGAGTCTCGAGATTACTTTCTGTGGCAGTCTCGAGTTGCACCGTTATTTGTAAATCTGTAACTTCAAGAATAATGCCGTTCGCCTCGAGTCCAGTACCGTTAAAAACGGTCAGTGAGTCCCCTATTTTTGCGCGTAGCACCCGCAAGTGATTCGCCTCAAGACCAGAAATTTGAATGACTGGCTCGAGTTGTGGATGGAAGGTTCGGTGTGGGCGCATAAAAAATTTTAACCCCTCGAGACTGCTTGAGGGGTTTTAGATTAAGTATTTGTTTAGAGCTTGATTTCGCCGCTACCCGCACCAAAGGTAACACCTAAAGTACAACCACTCAAGGCTGGGTTAGTGGCAATAGTGGCATCAACTTTAACGCTGTTTGGGGTTGGTGCGGTGCTGATGATACTAATGGCAGTGGCAAGGTTTGGGATGGCAAACAGCAAAGCTGTTGTGTTTAAGCCACTGACTACACCGGCTGGAGTGATGTTAAAAGTAAATGTTGGGATGGTTGCGGTGACGCTGCGAACCACTGGTGGGGTGGCAGTCGTTGAATCACTGACAGCAACGGTCATGTTTGAGACAGTTACAGCAATGCTGGTGGCGCTTGCCGCAGCAGCACAGTTAGCCGAGATTGTGGCACTGGTAATTGCCAATTGGACATTGAATGAAGTTGGTGTGACTGGAATGGAGGTGGTTAAGTCAGCAAAAGTGGCACTGACAGTGGCATTACCCTGCCCAACTACTTGTGGTCGAACCGATGCACCTGTCGCAGAAAGTGGTGCGCTTAAAACTGCGCCGCTCAATCCGAGTGGATTATCAACTTTGATGGGTGGAATTAGTCCACAACTTGCAAATAGTGCGCTTAATCCGAGGGCTGCTCCCAATAATGCTACTTTTTTCATACATCCTCCATAGCCTCATACCTGTGCTTTAGAATAGCTTGGTATGTCAGGTTCGATACAAAGTTTAGCATGTCTATCGTCACATCAACGTCAAAAAATCGTCTAGGGTAGAATACGTTTGTGACGATTCGAGTTTTACCAGAGTCTTTGCGTCGTGAAATCGCGGCGGGTGAAATTATTGCCCGTCCAAGTGACGCGGTTAAAGAATTGCTCGAGAACGCACTGGACGCTAGGGCAACCCGTATCGAAGTGACTCTGCGAGGGGCGGGACTGGATTTAATTCGGGTGACGGACGATGGTTCTGGCATCCCTTCCACGGAAGTCGAATTGGCAATGGAGCGTTTTGCGACTTCTAAACTCGAGACGATAGAAACCATTAACACCCTTGGTTTTCGTGGTGAAGCATTGTGGAGTATGGCGTTTGCGGCGGATATAATTCTAACCACTCGACCTAAAAATCAACTTGGGGGCTCGAGACTAAGCGTCCTAGACGGTGAACGTAGTCTTGAGAAAGTCACTTCTGCTTCAGGAACAACTGTGGAAATAAAAGACTTGTTTGCTCGTTTTCCAGCCCGAAAAGCAGGGTTAGAAAGTCCAGCCTTTGAGACTCGGCGGGTCTTGAATCTGGTCCAGCGTTATGTACTGCATCACCCAAGTGTGGCATGGCGGGTGACAATTGAATCGGATGTGCGCTTAAATCATACTCCAAGTCATTTTCGTGAGGCAGTCGCCACTGTTTACGGCGCAATGACCGCTAACCGCTTATTGAATCTTGATTTTGAACAAGACAGTGTGCAGGTTTTTGGGGTGATTACCCGTCCAGAATTGGCTCGTCCGCGAACAGACCGAATGCACGTGGCAATCAATAATCGTCCTGTGGAACTCGAGACCAATATCGAAAATGCGGTCTTAAAGGCGTTTAGCACGTTACTGCCAAAGAATCACGCGCCAAGTATGGTGCTAAACATTGTTGTGCCTCCGCAACTGGTCAATCAGAATGCTCATCCGGGCAAATTGCGAGTGGCACTACTAGAAGCTAAACTTGTTGAAAAAGCTGTTGAAGCCGCGATTGTGCAAGTTCTAAGCGCTCAGCCACTTGCACCAAGTGTGCCAGAACCAAGGATTGTACAAGCACCACAAGCCATTCGCTCGAGTTTTCCAGAATTGCGTTTTATTGGCACATACCGAGATACTTATTTGATTGCCGAAAGTGACCAAGGCGATTTGTGGTTACTTGACCAACATGCAGCCCATGAACGAATTATCTTTGAGGAACTCGAAAATAGTTTTGAAGCTGCCGAACGACTTGAATTACCTAAGCCAGAATTGCTGACCTTACCCCCAGACATAGAACTTGCCCTCGAGACCAAACGCGAAGAACTAACAACTTGGGGTTTTACCTTTGAGAACTTTGGGGGTGGTCTGCACCGCATAGCCAGTATTCCCAGTGCCTTTATTGCCATTCGGCTCGAGACGGTGGTGGATGTCCTGTCCCGTGCTATCAATGCCCCAGATGCACGGCGGGATTTTTTGGCGCGAATGGCGTGTTTACCTGCCATTAAAGCTGGGCATCAACTCAAGATTGCACAAGGGATGGTGTTGCTCGAAGCATTGCGGGCTTGCCGTGTACCGTGGGCTTGTCCGCATGGCAGACCAACCGCACTTAAACTAGCCGAACGAGACTTAGCTCATCAATTTGGTCGGCGCAGCGCTAGGGATGTAGCAAAAAATTCAGACTTAACTATGGTCTGAACTATTTTTTAGTTTTTTGTTTCTCGATTTTTACTGGTTTGGGACGTACCAAATCTATCGGACGAATGACTTTTTTCAGGGCAGCATTAATATAACCAAATGCCAAATCGGTTTCGTCTCGAGTAATCAGATTTTGGCTCGAGTCGTTCATGTAGACATAAATAATTTTATCGCCAGAAAGTGTCTCGAGAAATCCTGAATAAGTCAGGATTCGGGCGGTGTTACCGCTTTTACCACCATAATACTTAAAGGGTACACGCAGGTAACTTCGTCCTTTGCCGTGATACATGATTTCTCTAAACTTTTTTTGAGAATTAGTGCTTAAGTCATAACTCACAAAAGCATTCCACATAAATCTCGCCCATTCGTGTGGCGTGCTGGCATTTTGCAAATTACGGTCTATTTGGCTCATGGTCTCCACGCCACCATTACGCCCTGCAAAATAGCCTTGGTCAAGGAATCGGCGCAGCGTTTCAGCATTGGTATTTAAGGCTTTTTCATCAAGGCGCTCTGCTAAAGCCAGTTGTGTTTCATAAGGTGCTTCGGCAAAGCGCTTCGTGGCAGCCACCAAACTGTACTTGGGAAAATCCGCGCCACCCAGACCTGCTTGTGCAGTCCACCAAGTCTTGGTGGGCAAAAGTAATCGTGTATTACACAGTCCTAGACGTTGCGCCGAAGGTTGCAAACCATCTAAGCCAACCCGCCGAAACAAAATATCAGTGGCGGTATTATCCGACCATGAAATCATTGCCATGCCCAGACTCAATAGCGGGGTATTGTCATATGGGTAACGCCCGTAACTCTGGTTGCCTCGAGTCACATTAAACCGCTCTTGGAGCTTGATATTGCTACTGTCCACCCCGCGCAGCACTTCAAATAAAACACTGGTTTTGAAATTACTTGCCAAAGGAAATTGCCCTTGAGGATTTTGCCAAGTGGCTTGTTCTAACCTAAATTCTTTTGTGCCTCGGGCAAAACGCCCGACAAACAAGCCAACCCTACCCGTGATGCCTTTAGGTACAGCAGGAGGTTTAACAAACTGATTTGGGGTTGGAGGGATAGCACAACCAGCCGCGTTAAACAGAGCAGGCGCAGCTTTCAAAAGTGCAGTTTGGCTCGAGACCGTCACAACTTTGGTGGTGGGCGTGCTGGTAAGTACCGCCGTATTATCTACAGGCGCTGGTTTCAAAATAACAGTTTGACTGCTTTTGCTGCAAGCAAATAAAGTGAAGAGCAAGACATAAAAAGTAAAACGCATAGCCCTTTCATTCTGACACGATTTATCAAAAAAGAAACGTTACTCTTGCCTGTTTACTCATTCAACTTGCCTGTGTGGTATCTTCTTGCGCTGACCTAAATAAGCCAAAAAAGGACAACATGCCTGGTGTTTTTATTACATTTGAAGGACCTGAAGGGGCTGGAAAAAGCACCCAAACCAAACTCTTAAAAGATGCCCTCGAACGGGCTGGTTACGCGGTGCTACTGACTCGAGAACCCGGTGGAACACCACTTGGCGACGCAGTTCGGGCTGCCTTATTAAATCCCGAATTTGAGATTACAGCTTTATCCGAATTTTTACTTTTTAGCGCTTCTCGGGCGCAACTTTGCAAAGACACTATTCTGCCAAAATTAGCTGCCAATTACGTGGTGATTAGTGACCGATTCTTTGACTCGAGTCTCGCTTACCAAGGATTTGGACGGGGCTTAAACTTAGATTTTCTAAGAGAAGTTACTTGGGAAGCCACAGGCGGACTGCGCCCACATGTGACCGTACTGCTCGACCTCGAGCCTAAACTGGGTTTAGAACGGGCTGCCAAAGTTGGCACGCCAGACCGTCTCGAGCAAGCTGATTTAGGGTTTCATCAAAAAGTGCGGGCTGGATTTCTCGACTTAGCAAGTCTTGAACCAGAACGCTTTCTGGTTTTAGATGCAACCAAGTCCACTGACATCATCCATGAACAAATTCTGTCGGCTGTCACTGGTTCTTTGTCGGCGATGTAGAACTGGTACGTGCAACCCATGTAGAACTGGTACGTGTAGCCCATGTACGTCTGGTACACTGCCCACCATGTCGGACTTAAAAACACTCTTAAAACTTGCCCTTGAGAAAATTGTTCCCCCCGAAACCGAAGTGGTTATTCAGGATACCCCCGCAGATAAACCCGGCGATTATGGTTCGCCCGTGGCGTTTTTATTGGCAAAAGCCTTAAAGCAAAACCCAGTTCAAATTGCTAAGGAATTAGCCGCTAAAGTCGAATTGCCCGTTGGCGTGACTCGAGCCGAAGCAGTTGGTCCGTACCTCAATTTTTTTGTTGATCAGAGCGCTTTTGTGCAGTCTGTCATCTCGAGTATTTACACGCCAACAAGCCAAAACCAGAAAGTAATTATTGAACACACCAGTGTCAACCCGAACAAAGAATGGCACGTTGGACATATTCGTGGGGCGTTAATAGGTGATGCACTGGGCAGAATTTACCGTGCGGCTGGCTATAACGTAGAAATTCAAAATTATATTGATGACACTGGCAGACAAGCCGCCGAAAGTCAATTTGCGGTGAAGCATTACAATGCCATTTGGGATGGAGCGCAAAAATACGACCATTGGCTCGGCGAATTATATGTGCGGCTGCACAAAGACTATGATTTTAAGAAAAAAACCCCAGAAGCCCTTGCCCTCGAGCCAGCCATAGCAGATGTGATTCATGCCTTAGAGCGCGGCGAGTTACGCAACGAAATCGAAACGGTTGTTAAAGCCCAACTCGAGACGGCCTACAGCCTTGGAATTGAATACGACTTGCTGACTTGGGAATCGGACGTGGTTCACGCTGGACTAGTCGAACGCGCCTTAGGAATTTTTGCTGACCGTCTCGAGCAACCAACCGAAGGCAAATACGCAGGTGCAAAAGGCATAGATTTAAGTCCATTCGTACCAAACCTCGAAGAGCCATTTAAGGTCTTGGTGCGTGGCAATGGCACATATGTCTATGAAACCAAAGATATTGCTTATCACTATTGGAAATTTGGGCTTTTTGAAGGTCTCGAGTTTAAGAATTTTGCCAAACAACCAAGCAGCAAAACCTTGTATACCACTGCCCCCAAAGGCGAACTTCACCCAGATAATCAGACCTTTGCCCATGCCAACCAAGTCATAAACGTCATTGACTCGAGACAAGGCTTAGCTCAAATTGTGGTTAAAGCAGGGTTATCGTTAATTTCTGACGGAACATACGCAAAATATCATCATCACCTAGCCAACGAAACGGTGCTGCTCGAGGGTGAAACCATGTCTGGACGCAAAGGTATCACGGTTAGTGCCGATGAGGTGATTGCCGAAGCCAAAGCACGAGCTAAAAAGGTTTTGGCGGAACGACTTTCTCCTTCAGAAATTATTAGAGAAGCTCAAAGAAATGCTGGTATGAATGTGACATACGGCGATGAAGAATGGAAAGACAGAATTGGAAATAGTGTTGGCTTGGGTGCATTAAAATTTGCTTTTTTAAAAGTTGAACCAAACCGACAAATAGATTTTCGCTGGGAAAACGCCTTAGCACTACAAGGAGATACCGCTCCAGTTATCCAATATGCTCATGCTCGCGCTAGAACTTTACTTAGAAACGTACTTTATCAGCAATGGATGACAACGGATATGAATGGAGTTAAATTACCCGAAGCGCTGGAAGTTATTCAAAAAAAATGGGCTGAATTAGCCGACTTTTCGAGCCTAGGCGAACTCGAGCTTAACGTTCTGAAAACCGTTGCCAGATACCCCGAAGTCTTGGCGCTTTGTACCCGTGATAAATCGGCTCACCCAATGTGTGCTTATGCCCTCGAGTTAGCCGGGGCTTTTAATGGCTATTACAATCATAAAGATACAAATGGCAAATCAGATACCAATGTGCTTCACGCTCCCGAAGGCTTACGCGAAGCGCGGTTAGCTGTGGTTACAAGGGTCGCCGATGCGATTAAAGAAGCGCTGGCGGTACTTGGTATTGATGCACCAGACGAAATGTAAAACAGACCACTTAGACCAGATTAACGTATGGTCAAACGAGAACAACGAAATTACTCTAATTTGTATTGCGAAAGTCCGACGGGCTAACCCCTGTTTTTGCCTTGAATAATTTGCTGAAATGCTGTTGGTACTGAAAACCCAGTCGGTAGGCTACTTCACCAACCGAATCGTTCGTTCCGAGTAACATTGTTTTTGCTTCTTCAATCACATACGCATGGATGTAGGTCAAAGCACTTTTACCAGTCTCGAGTTTCAACAAATCGCTCAGGTAAGAACCAGTCATATTCAGGGCTTCGCCACATTGTGCCACGGTCGGTAGCCCACGCTCAAGCAGTTCTGGTGACGCAAAGTAGGTCTCGAGGTACTGTTCAAACCGCACAATCAGGTCTTTATTGAGGTTGGTTCGGGTATGAAATTGCCGGTTATAGTAGCGACGACAATACTTTAAGATTGCCTCGAGCATCACAATCATTAAATCTTGAGAATGATCATCAATGTTTTGTTGCAGTTCGATTTCTACTTTTCTTACCAAGTCGGTTAAAATGCTGCTTTCTTTTTCGGAAACATGAAGCGCCTCAAAGACTGCATAATCAAAAAATGAATAGTCTTTAATCGTGCGTCCCAATTCAGATTTTCTGATTAAATCAGGATGAAACATCAGCGACCATCCTGAATTGGTCAATTCAAAATCGGATTGCCCAA
>JBEGTV010000044.1:0-10228 GCA_041179225.1 Deinococcota bacterium
CCCAGAAGCAGCGCAGAGGGCTAAAAATCTTTACTCGAGCTTTGTAAAAGGGAAAATAATCATTACCACGGCTGCAACGGCTGAAATTACTAAGTTGATGGAAAATACCTATCGAGATATAAATATTGCCTTAGCAAATGAATTAAGCCTTGTTTGTGAATCGCTTGACATTAATATTCACGAAGCAATTCAATTGGCAAATCACCATCCAAGAGTCAATATTCACCAACCTGGTATTGGTGTTGGTGGGCATTGTATTCCAATAGACCCTTGGTTTATTGCAGAAATTTCTCCTAGGCAAACCCCACTTATTCAAACAGCCAGAAAAATTAATGATGCCATGCCAAAAGTAACCGCCCATAGAATTGAAGACGAGTTTAATGCCTTAAATTTAAAAAAAGAACAAGACGAAATTGGAATTCTTGGCTTGACTTATAAATCAGATGTGGACGATTTTAGAGAATCACCTGCAATTGAGGTTGTTCATGAACTTCTCGAGCTAGGCTATAAGGTTAAAGTATTCGATCCATATTTACTTCCAAAAGTTCAGTTACCTGTAGGTACAGTAGTTGCTACCTTCTCAGAAGTTAAAGCCTGCTCTTTAGTACGAGTATTGGTGAATCATTCGCAATTCAAATCTGAATTATGAAAATTTGTTTTTTTGCTAAAGTTGAATCTCACGATATTTGTAAAAAAGTAGGTTTTTACGCAGATGATATTCGAGCCTTACGAGAGCTTGGACATGAGGTCGTTGTTGCCATTGATTTCAAGGAAATTCCGTGGGATGCGGATTTATATTATGCTTGGTGGTGGAGTTGGGCGTTTATACCATTACTTAAGGCAAAATTACGTGGTAAACCCTGTATAATATGTGGGGTTTTCGATTATGCCACTCCACCTCGAGGTGTGGGGATTTCGTATTTAGATCGTCCTTGGTGGCAACAACTTTTATATCGTCTTAGTTTACGACTTGCAACAATAAATATCTTTGTTTCTGAATTTGAAATGAAGCAAATTCCTCGGCATTTTTTTGTGCAGAAGCCCAAGTTTATTCCATGTGCGGTTGACTATAACAATTATCTACCTTCGTCTCGACAAGAGCAAACTATCTTAAATATTGCATGGAGTGGACAATATAATGCTGAACGAAAATGTTTGCCCCAAATCATTGAGGCTTTTGCGCTAGTATCGGCAAAGTTCCCAGAGGTTCGACTGGTTATGGCAGGACGAAAAGGTGAATATCATGACCTTCTTGTCAAAAAAGCAATTGATTTGGAGGTTTCAAACCGAATAGATTTTCTCGGGACAATTAGTGAGAAGCAGAAAATCGAGTTGATGCAGTCTTGTCTGGTTTATTTGCAACCCACTTTATTTGAAGGCTTTGGGTTAGCAACTGCGGAGGCGATGTCTTGTGGGGCTGCTGTTATTTCTAGTCCTGTTGGTGCTGTAACTGAAGTTGTGGGTGACGCAGGTTTACTTGTAGAAGGTACAGATGTGAATTCTATTGCTCTAGCACTAGAGCAATTATTGTCAGATCGTATACTTAACGCAGCCCTAAAGATAAAAGCTAGGTCTCGAGTTATTGACTTGTTCTCATTTGAAAGACGTAAACACGAATTATCATTGATTATTGCAGAAGCAATGCAGCACAATAAGTTTAGAAAAAAGGAGGACTAATATGTGCGGAATTTTAGGGGTCATAAACTCAGAAATTACAGATAATAAATTTGAAGCTGCATTGAATACAATGGCTCATCGAGGTCCTGACGGGTCGTCCATAGATGTGGCTTCGGCATTGAAATTTGGGCATCATCGGCTTGCAATTATTGATTTGGATAATCGGGCTAAGCAACCGATGCGTTCTCGAGATGGGCGCTACTCTTTAACTTTTAATGGGGAAATCTATAATTATATTGAATTAAAAAAAGAACTTGAAGCTTTAGGTGAAAAATTCAATACCGAAAGTGATACTGAAGTTCTGCTCTATGGGTTAATACATTGGGATGACAAAATTCTTAGGCGTTTAGATGGTATGTTCGCTTTCGCATTTGCAGACCATCAAGCTCGAACTGTGTTGTTGGCGCGGGATCATTTGGGGGTTAAACCTTTATATTACGCACAGAATGAGAAAGGGTGGGTATTTGCCTCTGAGGTTAAAGCTATTTTGGCGACAGGTATTTCTGCACGGCTACGTCGGAACCGGCTTGGCGAGTATTTTGCAAACCTTTGGGTTATGGAACCTGATACACTTTTCGAGGGAATATACAAACTCCCTGCAGCAACTGCTATGAGGATCGCAGAAGATAACACAAGTCGGAGTTGGGTATTCTGGTCACCACCTCAACTGATTACTCAGTATGCTTCAGAGAATGAAGCGCTTGAAGCTTTGATGCCGAAGCTCTTAAAAGCGGTTAAATCTCAGCTTGTTGCCGATGTGCCTGTTGGTGCATATGTTTCAGGAGGGGTAGATTCAAGTATTGTCGCCAAGTTAGCAGTTCAAATTACGGGGCAACCTTTGTTGACTGTAGGGGCTCGTTTTCAACAAGCCGACAAGGGCTATGAAGCAATTCCAGATGATGGTCAGTTCATAGATTTATTTGTTTCAAAAAATCCACTATTCAAACATGCAGATATTCATTTGTCACCAATGTTGTTTGATGAGTATGTTAAACAATTAAGATACCTAGATGAACCCATTGCTGACCCCGCAATTGTACCAGCATTTCTTTTGGCTAAATCTGCTCGAGAACGTGGGGCTGTGGTTATGCTTTCTGGAATGGGGGGAGATGAGTTATTTGGTGGTTATGGTCGGTATACAGCCCTACCTCTCCTTCAAAAATTAGGGAAAATACCGTCTGTTTTGAAAAAAAGTATGTTGTCACTTTCATTATTAGCACAAGGAATTCCCAATGGCGTTTTACGCAAAAAAGCGCGTGACGGTGAGCGTGTATTGCGAACAAGTCAAGATACTTGGCCACTAAGTTACACCAATATATCTGGGCATTTTGGGTCTCATGAGATAGATTCTTTAGTTGGTACAGAGTGGAGGGCATCGTACACAGCAAAACTTCAAAATGTTTTGAAAGAATGGGAGTCGCAGTCGCTACTTCGTCAAGCGCAATTAATTGACTTGAAGGGATTTTTAGCGAGTCACAATAATATTTATTCCGATAAATCTTCAATGGCAGCGTCTGTTGAAGTTCGAGTACCCCTGATGAATGTTGATATGGCTGAATTTGCATTTACACTACCCGACGAATACAAACTGAAATCAGGGCAAACAAAACCGTTGCTAAAGCGAGCCTGTGCAGAAATTGCTGGCGCAGAATTTGCCTATCGTCCAAAAGCAGGTTTTGCCATGCCAATTCGCTCTTGGTTGAGAGGACCGCTCGTTCAAATAGCTCAACAGTATATTTTATCAGAGACTATGTTCAGTGTTTTCCCGAAAGTGGTTCTTCAACGATTTTTTGATGAGCATATACAGGGCGTGCGTGAACATACTTGGAAATTATGGGCGTTGCTCACATTGGCTATTTGGCTTGAGACATTTCATGTAGAAGTCTTAGATAGCTAAAATTTATGAGGTATTTTTGAAACAGATTTTGCAATCATTAGAGAATGGCGAAACTCAAATCACTGATGTTCCAGCCCCGTTGGTACGCCCTGGGCATTTACTTATTCAAACTTGTGCTTCTGTTGTTTCAGTGGGTACTGAAAAGATGTTAGTGGAATTTGGTAAAGCCAGCCTTCTACAAAAAGCTCGGTCACAACCAGAACGTGTTAAACAAGTGGTGGAGAAGATTCGTACTGACGGGCTTTTGCCTACTGTTGCAGCTATCCAATCTAAGTTAAGCCAGCCGATTGCATTGGGATACTCGAGTGCTGGAATTGTTTTAGAGGTTGGTCAAGGGGTTGAGGGTTTCATTGTCGGTGATCGTGTTATTTCAAATGGGCAACATGCTGAAATTGTGAACGTACCTACTCATCTGTGTGCCAAAATTCCAAAAATAGAACCAGAAATCCCTTTTAACCATGCGGCATTTACAGTCATTGCGTCCATTGGTTTGCAAGGAGTTCGTTTGCTCCAACCAACTTTGGGGGAGCGATTTGTTGTGACTGGCTTAGGACTTATTGGTTTATTAACAGTTCAGATTTTGCGTGCAAACGGTTGTGAAGTTCTTGGTATAGATATGGATTCTGCGCGACTAGCCCTTGCTCAGGGTTTTGGTGCCAGCACAGTGGATTTAAGTAAAGGTGAAGATGCTTTAGAGGCTGCACGACTTTTTTCAAAAGCTAATGGAGTAGACGGAGTCATTATCACGGCTTCAACGAAATCAAATGAGCCAGTTCACCAAGCTGCCCAAATGTGTCGTAAGCGTGGTCGCATTGTTTTAGTAGGTGTCGTCGGACTTGAACTATCCCGCACTGATTTTTATGAAAAAGAACTTTCATTTCAAGTTTCTTGTTCATATGGTCCTGGACGATATGATGAAGCCTATGAGTTAAAGGGTCAAGATTATCCTTTTGGTTTTGTGAGATGGACAGAACAACGAAACTTCGAGGCTGTTTTATTGCTTATTGCTGGTGGTCAATTAAGACTTGATCCTATTATTTCTCATCAATTTAGTCTTGATAAAGCAGTCGAAGCCTATGACCTTGTAGCAGGCGGAGGGAATGTTCTGGGTGTTGTACTCGAGTATTCGACTGATACGACACCTCAGCTAAACTCTTCAGTGTTTTTGAACACAATGACACAAGCAAAACCTCAAAACCCCGTTGTGGGTGTTATTGGTGCTGGTAATTATACCGCTCAGGTTTTCTTGCCTGCCTTGAAACGCACCCAAGCCAGACTTGGTGTTATTGCTTCAAGTGGTGGGGTAAGTGCAGTTCATTTAGGGAAAAAGTTTCAATTTGAACGCGCTACAACAGATGCTAAAAGTGTATTTCAAGATAGTGAGATTAATACTGTTATTATTACGACTCGACATGATTCCCATGCAAAGTATGTCATAGAAGGATTAAAAGCGAATAAACACATTTTTGTAGAAAAACCCATCGCAATTAGCCGAAAAGAGTTACAGCAGATTGAAGATTTATATAATCAATTGAGTGCTAAAGGTGCTGCCCCATTGATTGGGGTTGGATTCAATCGCCGTTTTGCTCCTCAAGTTATTAAAATAAAATCACTACTTGATAGTGTTCGGGATGCAAAAGTCTTGAATATGACAGTAAATGCGGGTTTTATACCACCTGATCATTGGACACAAGATATGGAACTTGGAGGAGGAAGGATCGTTGGGGAAGCCTGTCATTTTGTTGACCTACTACGCTTTCTGGTCGGTTGTCCTATCAATCAAGTTTCAGCAGTCTGTGCCGAAAGTGTTCAAGGAAAAATACCAGATTGTATGGTTATTAATCTGACATTTGAGGACGGATCAATTGGGACAATCCATTATTTAGCTAATGGGCATAAAAGTTTTCCGAAGGAACGACTTGATGTTTTTGTTGGGGGAAAGATATTACAACTTGATAATTTTCGCAATTTAACAGGATATGGTTGGAACGGGTTTCAAAAAATGAATCTTTTGAATCAAGATAAAGGACATGCAGCAGGTATTGCAGCTTTTTTATTAGCTGTGTCCCAAGGTCAAGCGGCTCCAATACCGTTTCATGAAATTGTGGAAGTTTCTAAGGCTTGTTTCGATGCTGTTGAAAAGGCTGGCTTAGTTCATGCTACAAACTAGGTCAATGTTACGAAAATTAAATTTAATTCCCGATGTAATCAGAGCATTTGGCTGGCTAGGGATTTTTCGGCGCATCAAATACATGGCGCTGACTAAAATAAGATGGTACAAGTTAAAATCGCCCATAAAAACAGCTATTTCTCGAGACCAAGACTTTGGCTTTACATTTTCGTTTGAGCTAGATAAAATCCGAGATGCTTATAAGGATTTACCAAACTTAAAAGAACTAAAATCCTTAACCAAAGAACAGGTGGAGCATTTGTTACAAGGAAAACTGAGCTATTTCTCGAGCCAAGATATTCTTATAGGCTGGCCTCCTAGATGGCTAGAAAATCCTGTGACAAATCAAGTTTATGATCAGACAAAGCACTGGTCTGAAATTAAAGACCTTGACCCACTGAAAGGTGATATAAAATATACTTGGGAAGCATCTCGGTTTGGTTTTACATATCTTTTGTGTCGTGCATTTGTGCAAACAAACAATGACAGGTATGTGAAAGAATTCTGGATAGCTTTAGAGAATTGGCTGAGTCAAAATCCGATAAATGGTGGTCCAAACTGGCGATGTGGTCAGGAAGTTGCCTTAAGAATGATGGGGGTTCTTTTTGGTTTACTAACATTTGGAGGTCACGAAGCTACAAAACGGTCTGACCTAGAATTAGTTGGAATGTTTTTGCGTGAATCAGGTAATCGGATATTCCTGACACTTGATTACGCATTATCGCAACGTAATAACCACGCATTATCAGAAATTGTCGGTTTATGGACACTCTCAACGCTGTTCCCCAAATGGAAAGAAAGTTCAATTTGGAAAAAAGTAGCAGAAGTTAGACTTGCTGAAGTTTTGAATGACCAATTTTATTCCGATGGGGGTTACGTTCAACATTCGTTTAACTATCAGAGATTAGCGATTCACAATTTGATGTGGTTGGTCAGAATTGCCAATGTTGCATCTGTCCCACCTCCAATTGGTGTGGTCAGTGCGTTGCAAAGCAGTGTAAAGTTTCTTTACTCAATACAAGATGAAAAGACAGGGTGGCTACCAAATTATGGTGCAAATGACGGTGCATTGATAATCCCGCTTTCTACACTGGAATTCCGTGATTTTCGTCCAACCTTACAGGCAGCTTGGTACTTAACCAATCAAGAACCACTGTATCAAGAAACAACCATAAATGAAGAGTCTGTTTGGTTTGCACCAACTATGTTTAAAAATCCCAAGATTGATCCTACTACACGCAATAGCCTGATGGCTCGAGAAAGTGGGTATTTTACGGCTCGAGGGAATTCATCTTTTGCTTTTTGGCGAGCAGTAAGTTATTCGAGGCATCGTCCATCCCAAGCAGATAATTTACATATAGATGTTTGGATAGATGGTATTAACTTAGCATTAGATCCAGGGACGTATACTTACAATCAACCTCCACCTTGGGATAATGGATTAGGCAAAACCCATGTTCATAACACAGCAAATATCAACAATAATGACCAAATGGTTCGAGTAGGACGTTTTTTATGGGCGGCTTGGAGTAAAATAAAAATTTTAGATTACCAAAGTGATGTAGACTCGGAACTTTGGCTTTTTGAAAGCACACCAATGCCAGAAGCCGACGGCTTCTCGCAGCATCGTCGAGCAATTTTAAGGTCTCGAGATAGGTATATTGTTGCTGATCTAATACAAGTTACTCACCGAAAGAAATTGGGAATTCACTGGAATATCATTGCTAGAGACTGGAAGCATGATGTTTCACGAAACAGTTTACAGTTATTGGATCAAAATTTTGTAATTATGGTACGTTCAGACAATAATGTGGAATTTCAAGTTACTAGAGGGACTAACAAAGATGATATTCAAGGATGGGAGTCTCCACTGTACGGAAAGCTTCAGCCATGTGTATCTATAGATGCTAGTATTAAAACACAAAAGGTAAAATACGTGTCTAGTTTTGCGCGTAATACAGACCAGGTAACACGGTATTTAGAAGATGAGTTATTACAATATGTAGAAGAGTTGAGTAAAGACAGATTAAAAGAAATGGCAGAAAAAATCTTTAAGCAAGGAGTGAAAAGCCATGATTTATTGGGTTAATCAATATGCAATCACGCCTGATAGTCCGGGTGGCACACGACATTATGAGTTTGGTAAATATCTTAAGGGACTAGATGAAGATGTTGTTATTGTAGCCAGTGATCTTAATCTTTATACCCGTCAATATCGTTTGAGAAGCCAAAATAATCAAAAACCAATACTTGAAACTGTGCAAGATGTAAAATTTCACTGGCTTTTTGCAACTGCATATCAGAAAAATAATTGGAGTCGGGTACTCAGTATGTTATCGTTTAGTTGGTCGGTTTTTTTTCATCTATTAAGAGTGAAAACCGATACAAAAACTGTTTTTATAGGCTCATCACCACACCTATTTGCGGCTTTGGTAACTCAGATGGCTGCATGGGTTCGTGGCGTACCATTTATTCTCGAGATTCGTGACTTGTGGCCAGAAACGCTGATAGATATGACGGGTAAGAAGGGATTTCAGGCTTTGATTTTACGCTTAATAGCAAATTATTTGTACAAGATGGCAAAAAAAATCATCGTTTTATCCCTGTCAAGTAAAGAACACATCGCCAAATTAGGATTTGATAGCAATAAAATCGTATACATTCCAAATGGTGTAGATATTAAAGATTTTAATTTTCAAGAAAAACCAAGTAGTCCAATTGAGTTACCTATAAACAAGAAGATTTTTGTTTATACCGGCGCTCATGGACCTGCTAATGAACTAGGAGTAGTTCTTGAAGCTGCATATGAATTACAAAATCAGAACCAAAATCATATTCATATACTTCTTGTTGGTGATGGTCCAAGTAAGCAAGAGTTGGTTTTACAAGCCAAGGAATTAAAATTACAAAACCTAACATTTCACGACCCGATAAAAAAACAAGATATTCCTCGGCTATTAGCAAATGTGGATGTGGGCTTACTTATTCTTAAAGATGCCCCAGTATTTAGATACGGAATAAGTCCAAATAAACTATTTGATTATATGGCAATAGGGCTTCCGGTGGTTTCTAATGTACAAGGTGACATGGCAGAAATAATCAAAACAGCAAACAACGGAATTACTGTAGAATCTGGGAACTCTAAGGCATTAGCGGTAGGAATGCTAGATATTTTACGGGAAATTGATCGCAATTCTAATATGGGACAAGAAGGAACCTCCTATATACTAGAGCATCATAACCGTGAAAAATTGGCGCAACAAGTCAAATCTTTACTTAAGGTGAAAAATGATTAATAGTGCTAACAAATCCCAGGAAAGAAATGAAACGGTTTTTTGACATCCTAATTTCATGCGTTGTTGCTGTCTTAGTATTTCCAGTCACTTTGATATTAATTTTGGTTATCCAGTTCAATTTTGGTCACCCAGTTTTCTTCTCTCAGGTGCGTCCGGGTCTAGGGGGTAAACCGTTTAGAATGTATAAATTCCGGACCATGACCAATGCTCGAGACGAAAGGGGCAATCTGCTACCTGATGCCGACCGCCTGACCCCATTTGGCAAGTGGCTACGGGCAACCAGCCTAGATGAATTACCAGGAGTATGGAATGTATTGTGTGGAGATATGAGCTTAGTTGGTCCGCGTCCATTACTGATGGAATACCTTGAGCGGTATACTCCTGAACAGGCAAGGCGGCATGAAGTCAAACCAGGTATCACTGGTTGGGCGCAAGTCAACGGGCGCAACGCAATTTCTTGGGAAGAGAAGTTTAAATTAGATGTTTGGTACGTGGAAAACCAATCGTTTCTTCTTGATATAAAAATTCTATGGCTAACTGTCCTGAAAGTTATCAAACGTGATGGTATTAGTGCCTCAGGTGAGGCAACAATGCCCGTTTTCATGGGAAAAATTGAGTCTAAATGAAATTAGTGGTTATTGGTGCCGGGGGTCATGCAAAAGTTGTGGTAGACACAGCTCAACTCGCTGGTTGGGAGGTCGTTGGTTTTGCGGACGATAATCCAAATGCGGCTTTATTTAGCTTGCCACATTTAGGCAAACCAAGCGGTCTCGAGTTGCCAAAAGATGTTCAGGTTATTATTGCTATTGGCTCTAATTTGGTTCGGCAAAAATTGGACTCGGAACTATCGAAACGTTTCACTTGGGCAAAAATTATCCATCCTAAAGCAGTGGTTTCAAACCATTCAACACTTGGGCAGGGTACAGTGGTCTTTGCGGGGGCAGTTATCCAAGCAGATACTGTTATTGGGCAGCATTGTATTATCAATTCCTCGGCTTCTGTAGATCACGATTGCAAAATTGCAGACTACTGTCATATTGCGCCAAATGGCACGTTGGCAGGAGGGGTTACCCTCAAGAGAACCACCCCTAAAATGATGTAGTAATAGGCTCTATCCCTAGCGAATAAATCACCAAATAACTGGCTTTTTTCGACAATCAGCCCAGATTGCCCGCCAAACCAATCGCT
>JBEGTV010000045.1:0-10196 GCA_041179225.1 Deinococcota bacterium
ATCGCGTAATCGGTTGACTTCAAGCAAACCATTTTGCACAGCTTTTTCAGCATTTGGCACATTAGAATGGGTTAAATCTGGCAGGGTTTTAAGTGGTTCGCCACACACTGGGCATGGGTCGCCTAGTTTTAAGTCCCGCACCAATTCAGCCGCGATATTCTCGCGTTTTGCCGCTTCGAGTTTTGCCTCGAATTCTTTTTGCATCGCAGCAGCGATTTTTCCATCACTGAGAACCGTGCTTTGCATGGTTTTTGTTTCTTCAAGTTGGGCTTCCCATTGCAGCAGTTCATCGCGCGCTGTCTCGAGTTCAATTTTGAGGTTGCTGATTTGTTTAATAAGTCGAGCATGGGTTTTTAATTCGCTTTGCACCGTAACGACTCTTGCCCAAGCCATTTCCGTAAAACTTGGTGTGTTGGGTAGAGCGTCTTCGAGTTGCCCACCAAGTTCGGTCAAGCGTTTCAACTTGGGTTTTAATGCCTCGAGTTTACGCAGTTCTTCTTCTAAAACGGGGATTTGCAAGGCGGCTTCTCGGGCTACCTCTAAGGCATTGGCATCCTCGATTTGTTTTTTCTGCACGTCTTCAAGGGCTTGCTGTTGTTCATTCAATGCTGTCTTTGCTTGTTCGAGCTTGCCACCAACTGCTCCAAGTTCGGTACGGCGGCGTTCAAGTTCTTTTAATTGTTTTTGGTTGCGTTCTAAAAGTGGTATTTGGACGCTGAGTTGCTCGAGTTCACTCCAAGCTGTTTCGGTGAATGCCTCGCCTTGGCTTGCCCCTGCCTGACTTAAACTCCCGCCCAAGGCTTCAAGCCGTTCTAAACGCGGTACAAGTGCGGTTAAAACCGCTACCTTTTCCTCGAGCCGCGTGGTGTTCAAGGCGGCTTCTCGAGCCGTTTCTAAGGCTTCTAATTGCTGCTGTTCGAGAACTTGGGCGGTTTCAAGATGTTGTTGCGCCGTTTGGGTTTCTTGCTTGATTTGAGTAAGCCGCGCCTCGAGTTTCTTGGTTTGTTCGAGTAATGGTAAAATGATCGCCACTTGGCGCGCAGCTTTTGCTTGGGCTTGTATCGCTTCGATTTTTGCTTGCTGGGCTTCTAAACCCCGCCACTCGAGTTTGGCATTTTGCAGTGCGAGTTCTAAGCGCTTGATTTCTCGAGCTTCGAGCAGCACTGTTTTAAGTTGCTCGAGTTGCCCAGTAACCTGCTCGAGTTCGCTTTGTTTTTGTAATTGGGTGCTTTCTAAAATTTCGAGGGCTTCCGGTGTGGCATTGGCAAGTGATTCCAACTGAATTTGCATTGCCTCGGACTTGGTTTTGGCTTCACGGGCAAGTTCACCACTGCGCTTTTGAATGTTTTCGATGCGCTCTAAACCAATTAAATCTTTGAGTAAGTCACGGCGTTGCTTGGGTTCGCCGCGTAAAAAACGATCAAATTCACCTTGTGGAAGTAGCACGGCTCGAGTAAAACCTTCAAAATCCAAACCAACTGTGCGTTCAATCGCTTCAGCAACTTCTTTTTTCTTAATCTGTTCAACTGCTGTGACCCATTTTTCATTTTCAAATCGCTCAAATCGCACCTCAGAACTTTTACTCGAGTAAGTACGAGCCACACGGTATTTACGAGCGTCAGAGGCTTCAAATTCAAGACTTAAACTCATGCCGCTACTGCCTTGGGCAATCAGTTCCTTGGCGGGTTTAGAACCTAAACGCGGGGTTTGTTCAAAAAGTGCAAAGGTGAGGGCATCTAAAATACTCGATTTCCCCGCACCAGTCTGTCCAACAATTGCAAATAATTCGAGATTCGAGAAATCAATGATCGTAAAATCCCTAAAGCACGTAAAGCCCTGTAATTCAAGGCGAAGCGGACGCATTAGCTAATCTGCTCGAGTGGAAGATGTGCTAGACGATTAGCGTACTTTAATTCGATGCTTTGGTGCATGGTTTCATGCACATCAATTCGAGTGATGCCTGTGTTGTTGAGTTGAAACCAGTTTTGATGCGAACCCACTGCCACGCCAAGGGCTTGACCCATGATATGCGCGTAGAAATGCCCATGTGAAACAATGGCTACACGGTCTTTCGTCCCACCATGACGCGCCAAGAGTTCCGCCCACATGCGAACCGCTCGAGGGTGACAATCGAGTTCTACTTCTCGAGACCACCAGCCTTGCGTGCCGTACATCGAAAAATCCATGTTCGGAAACCGTGCCTCGAGTTCAGCACGGTTCTTACCTTTTTGTCCAAGGCGTTCACCACCATGTTCAAGCCAAATTCCTCCTGTTTCATGCCATTCTTCCCAAATAACAGGGGTTAAACCCGTCCCTCGGCTAACCTCGAGTGCCGTGTGAATCGCTCGGGTCATGGTGCTGCAATACAAATGCGTGAAACGCTGCCCACTTTCAAGCGGGTCGGTGTTGCGTGTTAAAAAATCACCCAGTCCAACGGCTTGTTTTACCCCAAGGTCGGAGAGTTCAGGGTCATCGGAACGCCCATTTTCTGCGCCTGTGGCATCAAAAAGAGCATTGTTATGGCTTTGGGCATGGCGAATAAAATAAAACCGCATAGATAATTTATACCAGACTATTGGTATGAGTTATGGGTGTTCATCAACTCTCGTATGTCGTTTTGGTCAGTGCTGCTTGGCACACCCCAAGTGGGTTCGTAAGCAAATAAAGTTTCTAAAGTCTGACTACCAAATTGGTCATTAAGAATTTCAAAGTGTTTACTCGAAATTAAAGCTGGGTGAGGTTGCCCACAAGCATGACAAAGCCGCAGAATTTCTTTACGCAAAGTAATTAAATAATTGGCAAGCCGAGCGCTTTTATCGCTTGGGTCAAGTCCTCGTATCAACCATTTATCTTGGGTTGCCACACCTGTTGGACAGTGATTGGTATGGCATTTTTGAGCTTGAATGCAGCCAATGGCGAGCATGGCTTCACGGGCAACGTTAATCATGTCGCATCCCAAACCAAAAGCAAAGAGCGCATCTTCGGGGAAACCCAATTTGCCACTGCCAATGAACACAATTTGTTCCTGCATTCCGCGCTTGGCAAATTCGGCGTAGACCCTCGAGAATCCCATTTTGAACGGTAAGCTCACGTGGTCAGTAAATGCCAGTGGCGCTGCGCCAGTACCACCCTCGCCACCATCTATGGTAATAAAGTCAGGTCCCTGATTACGTGCTTGCATTCGTTGTGCCAACAACTGCCAAAACTCGAGGTCGCCGACTGCACTTTTAATCCCAACAGGTAAACCTGTTTGGCTGCTCAGCAATTCGAGAAAATCAATCAGACCATCCACACTATTAAAAGCACTGTGATGACTTGGCGAAATACAGTCTGTGCCAATTGGTACACCTCGCGCTTCAGCAATTTCAGCCGTGACCTTATGGGCTGGCAAGACCCCACCAAGCCCCGGTTTTGCACCTTGGCTTAACTTAATTTCAATGGCTTTGACGTGTGCGCTTGCTACTGACTCGAGAAATTTTTCTAAACTAAACGTGCCGTCCAAGTTGCGGCAACCAAAGTACCCCGTGCCAATTTGCCAAATTAAATCCCCGCCATTTTTGTGATACCTCGAGATGCCACCTTCACCTGTGCTTTGCAGCGCCCCCGCAATTTTCACACCACGGTTCAAGGCTTCAATTGCTGGGGCAGATAAACTGCCAAAACTCATGCCAGAAACACCCACCACACTGCTTGGGCGAAAGGCTTTGGGGCGATTGTGGTATGCACCCATGACCTTAGCGCAAGGGAGACTATAATTTGGGTCATGCGACTCGGCAAGTGGAAAAACACTGTGTTTAATAATCAGGTAATTTGGGCTTAACTCGAGGTCATTGTCTGTCCCAAAACCAAAGTAATTGTTTTGTTTTTTAGCACTGGCATAGACCCAAGAACGTTGGTCTCGAGTGAACGGACGCTCGGCATTATTGGCACTGATAATGTACTGCCGTAACTCTGGACCCAGCATCTCGAGGGCATAGCGCAGCCAACCCAGCACAGGGAAATTTCTGCGAATCGCATGTTTAGTCTGACGGTAATCCACAATGGCTACAACAACTAAAATCACCACAATCAGTGCAGACCAGAACATGCTTCCTCCATTCTCACAAAATAGCTTGGCTCAACAATTTGTAAACTGTATCAATATTTTCGCCCTTACGAAACGACATGGTAATCGGTGAACTATGCCCAACAACCCATAACTTAATTTCGCAATCAAGATCAAGCATCCCAGCATTTTCCTTAGAGAACATTGAAATTTTGCTGTATGGAATGGTGAGATGTTCAACTTTAGAACCTGTTAAACCTTGCTTATTCACAAAAATAATGCGTTTATTTGTAAACACAAATTGGTCACGAATGAGCTTAAACCCTGCTACGATTTCCTCATTTGAGATTAAGAAAGTTCCATAGTCTTTATTGAGTTGTTTCAAATCTATGCCACTGGCGTTGCCCAATAATCCGCTCAATAAGCTCATGGTTCAATCAACACCTTGCCTGTGCTTGCCCTCGAGAGAACAAAATCAAAGGCTTTGCCAGCATCTTCTAAACTAAATGCCTGTCCAACTTGGGGTTTGACTTTGCCACTTTCGAGAAGCGGATAGATAAAGGCAGTTGCCGCTTGTAATTCCTCTGGGATGCTCATAAACGGGGTCAGCCACACGCCAATCACCGCCAAATTCTTTTTCATCAGGGCAGTGGGGGTTAAATTTGCAGCTTCACGGCTAGCGTTGCCAATCACCATTACGCGCCCAACGTGATTCATCACACTTAAACGGTCTTGGAAACCGCTCCCGCCTGCGACTGACAAGTACACATCCACGCCTTTAGGAGCGAACCCAAGGATTTTCTGGCGCAATTCTGGGTCATCGCCTAGAAACACTGCATCCGCACCTAGGCTTTTAGCTAATTCCAGTTTGGCTTGGCTGCTAGCAGTGGCAATGACTGTGCAGTTCATGGCTTTAGCCAGTTGAATACTGGCTGTGCCGAGCGCTCCTGCGGCGGCTTCAACCCAAACCACTTCTTTATCCGTTACTCGCCCAAGGGTGCGTAGCGCAAAATACGCGGTGTAAAACGATACTGGCAAGGCAGCCGCTTCTCTGGCATTTAAGGCACTCGGAATCGGTAAGCAAGCCGCCGCGTGAATTGTGGCGTACTCGGCAAAAGAACCACTGCCGCCAAGTCCAGCCACAAGTTGCCCGATCTCGAGACTCGTTACGCCCTCACCGAGCGCCACCACTGTGCCACTAAATTCCATTCCGGGCGTGTACGGCGTGCGGGTGCGCGTTAGGTACTCACCGCGTACCGCTAGAATATCGGCGAAGTTCAAACCAACACTCGAGACTTTTAACAGCACTTGCCCTTTGCGTGGCTCTGGCACGGGAATGTTTTGAATTTTTAGCACTTCAGTGCCACCGAGTTCTTCAACAACGATTGCCTTCATGGTTTGTGGGGTCATGGCTCGAGTCTAACATTTTGTGAAGGTTTGACTGGGGATTTGCTTTCAGACTCGAGTAGTTTTTTTATTTCTAAGGCAATCGCAAGTTCTTCATTGGTTGGAATGACCAGCGCAGCTACTTTTGAATCGGTTGTGGAAATCCGAGTTTGTTTGGTTCGATTGGCTGTTTGGTCTAACTCAATTCCTAACCAATTCATTTTCTCAAGGATTTTGGCTCGCATTCGCGTGTCATTTTCACCTACGCCAGCCGTGAATATAATTGCATTTATGCCCTCGAGCGCAGCCACATACGCCCCAATGGTTTTTTGGATGCGGTAAGCAAAAATATCCAAGGCAGTTTGGGCTTCTTTACTGCCCGTGTCCGATGCTTTCCAGACATCACGTAGGTCGGCTGCACCGGCTAAGCCAAGCATTCCAGATTGTTTATTTAAGAGTGTATCGGTGGCTTCTACGCCGTTGCGTCGTACCAATTCAAGTACCAGTCCAGCGTCTATGTCGCCACACCGTGATCCCATGACCAGTCCCTCGAGTGGCGTAAATCCCATACTGGTGTCTATGCTTTTGCCGTAGCGAATGGCGCAAGCACTTGCACCATTGCCAATATGAAGTGTAATCAGTTTCAGTTTCTCGAGCGGTTGTTCTAAGAATTTTGCGGCTTGGAGTGCCACAAAACCATGGCTTGTGCCATGAAACCCAAAGCGTCGTACACCTGTTTGGGCTGGAATGGCGTACAAATAGGCTCGTTCAGGTAAGGTTGCATGAAAGGCAGTGTCGAAGACCGCGATATTCTCGAGAGCGGGTAGAATTTCTCGGGCGGCTTTAATGCCAACAATGTTCGGTGGGTTATGAAGTGGTGCAAATTTTGCGTTCTCCTCGAGTACAGTTAAGACCAAATCGTCTATGCGAGTTGGGGCGGTGAAGGCTAAGCCACCGTGAACAACCCGATGCCCAATGGCTTCTACACTCGAGAAATTCTCATGTTTGGCAATCGCAGTCAGGGCTTGAGCATGATTCATTGCCAAGACCTTAACGATTTGACCGCCACGTACATAAGCAGCTTGAGGTACACCAATGCGTTCAATTTGCCCTCGAGCCAGTGTTGTGTTTGAATTGGTTTCAATGATTGCGTATTTCAGGCTAGAACTGCCAGCATTTAAGACCAGAATTTGCATCATCAGATTCTACTGGCTTTTTGGGGGTAAACTAAGCAAATGCTTTTTATTGTCACTCGGCAACAAGAGTTGCGCTTACGGATTCTGGCTAAACTCTATTCGGGTTTCACCGAGGATGCCCATGCGTGGTTTGACCTCGAGAAACTTGATTTAAGTTCTGCACCAAATATCCCTAGAGCCGAACCAGACGATGATGATGCCCTCGAGTTGCCCAAAGCTGATTTTAGTGAACCAATCACCGAAAGTGAAACTCGAGCCGCCGCGCTGTACTTACTCGAACGTGGTTTGCTGATTGGTTTGCCGCTCGAAGTCTTAGAAGAACAAAAGATTGACCCTGCCAAAATGATGCTTCGGTTAACTGCAAATGGAGTGGATGCACTAGAAAATTTTGCACTGGCTAATTTCCAAAGAGCCGCCGAGCGCCCAGTTGGATTTATTCCAATGTCAAACCTTCGAGTCACGGGGATGCCTTTGGCGCAAAAGAGCAAATTATGAACTCGTCATGCAGAGGTGTGCTGAACTCGTCACGCAGAGGTACATCATGAACTCCCCGCTCGAGTATTTTCAAAGACGCTGGGTACAAGTTTCGTTCTCGTTGGCTGTAATCGCCATTGGTTTATTGTCAATTCAATTTATTTTTGGGTCATTCAGAGGAGTGATTCAAGAACTCTCGAGTGTGTTTGTGCTGGGTGGATTGTCTTACCTTTTTGCATATTTGTTTCATCCGCTTGTCATGTGGTTACAAAGTCGTGGTGTTCGGCGTGGATTGGGTTTATTGGTGGCGTTTATTATTGTGCTGCTTTTCTTGGCTTTATCCACAATTCTGATTGGTACGGTGGTGCAAGAACTGGCGTTGTTTGCTCAGAAATTACCGGTTTTAGTCACGAATATCCAAACGCAAATCAATGTTTGGTTAGACGAACTCGAACAAGTGCGCGGGCAGAATCAACAGATTCGGGATTTAATAGATCAGGTCACAACCGCCGTGCAAACGGCACTCTCGAGTATTGTTCAGAACTTACTTGGTTTATTACAAAATGCCAGCAGTGGTCTGGTGACACGGACTTTAGGTGTGCTTGGTGGAGTGGTGCAGTTTTTCTTGGTACTGATTATTGGCACGTATATGCTTGGGGCATTTGAAGGTATTGGCAAAACCATGATTGGTTTATTCCCAGTGCGTTTTCAAGGGCGTGTTCTCGAGTTTAGTAGGGATGTTTCGGTGGCAGTTGGTGGCTACATTCGCGGGCAGCTTTTAATTGCCTTAGCCGTTGGCACAATGGTTGGGACTGGACTAGCGATTCTGGGTGTGCCTTTGGCTTTGGCTTTGGGGTTTATCAGTGGGATTTTTAATATCGTACCGTACCTTGGCGTGATTATTTCGATTGCCCCAGCTTTGTTGCTTGCCAGTCAATTTGGGGTGGTTAAAGTGTTGTTGGTGATCTTGGTTTTTGTGATTGCTAATCAAGTCGAGGCGCTGGTGTTAAGCCCTAATATCCTTGGGCGAAGCACCGAATTACACCCAATCACGATTATTCTAACGATCATTGCTGGTGCAAGTGTGCTGGGGGTGTTTGGTGGTTTGTTGGCAGTGCCATTGGTGGCATTGGCTAAACTTTTGGTCTATAAACACTGGATAGGCTCACCGTTGCATGGTGGTGTAAAAGAAACCCCACCAGAACCTGTTCTCGAGCCGAGCGAAGCCTAATCAAATGCGTTTGCCTTTGAGGTACATCGCACGGTCAGCTTGGTGTAATACTGCCCCGAGAATTCTAGCGTCTACTTGATAGTTGCAAAGCGCAAACATGCACTTGATAATTGCAAAGCGCAAACATGCACTTGACAGATGCTCGTGTCGGGTTTAGGCTTTCAACCAACCAAATACTTGTTTGGTCTACTCGTTTTGAGGTGATCTCCCGAACGGAATGGACTTGTATGAACGAACCTTCAACCCGTCGTCATGATCTGATTGCCATTGCAGCAACTGAATTTGCGCGACGTGGCTATCGTGCCACAACCATGCGCCACATTGCCGATGCTGCTGGAATTCTGGCAGGGAGTTTATATCATCATTTTAAGTCCAAAGAAGAAATTCTGCGCGAAGTCATGTTAGAAAGTACCGTGCAGTACGTGGCAGAACTCGAGAAAATAGTGAACTGCACGATTCCCACAGCACAAAAAATCGAGGATGCGATTGCTCACCGCCTCGAGTTGTACCAACACCAAGGCATGTCGCTTGGTGTTGTTTTACAAACCGATAAAACCACTTTGCAAGAAACCATGTTTCTAGAAATGCGTCAGCTTGGAAAACGCATAGATGCCGCTTGGGATAATATACTCGAGCAGGGCAAAAAAAGTGGTGAATTAAATCCAGACTTAGAAACCCGAGCGATTACTTACGGCATTGTTGGTATGCTTAACTGGGCGCATCGCTGGTACAACCCTGCTGGACGACTCGAGCCTCGAGCTTTAGCCAAACTATGGGCGCAAATGGTACTCCAAGGCATTTGGGTGAAACCATGAATGTTGGACTGCTCAGTACAGGTGTGTACTTGCCTAAAAAACGTATGACTGCGCTTGAAATTGCACAGGCTTCTGGATTACCTGTGGACGTAGTAATCCACAAATTGGGAATTACCCAAAAACCCATTCCTAGCCAAACTGACCACACCAATGCCATGGGTATAGCCGCCGCAAAAACTGCATTAACCAAAGCCGAACTCGACCCTCGAGAGCTTGATTTAATTATTTGTATTACCGAAGAACACAAAGAATTTCCTGTTTGGACGGCAGGCATTGACCTTGCGAATCAAATCGGTGCAACCCGAGCATGGGCATTTGATGCGGCACAAAAATGCGGTTCGTTTGTGCTGGCAACTAAACTTGCCAAAGCAATGATGCTCGAGGATAACAACTTAAAAACCGTGCTGATTGCTGGTGGGTATCGCAATTCGGATTTAATCGAGTACACCGACCCAAACGTGCGCTTTATGTATAACCTTGGTGCGGGTGGCGGCGCAGCGATTTTGCAACAGGGCGCTCCACACACGATTCTCGGCTCGAGTTTTATTACCGATGGCGCATTTTCACGCGATGTGATCGTGCCAGTCGGCGGAACGTGTGCGCCGCTAACACCCGAGAATATTTTGCAATACCGTTTGCAAGTCCCAGACCCTACAGGTATGAAAGCACGGCTCGAGCAAAAAAGCCTAGAGAATTTTGTGCAAGTTGTCCAACAAACTGCTCAGCGCAGTGGATTTAAGCAAATAGATTACCTTGGCATTCTGCATATGAAACCCAGCGCTCATCAAATCATTCTCGAGCGACTGGGCTTGCATGAAAACCAAACCATTTACTTATCAGATTATGGGCATATCGGACAAATAGATCAATTACTCTCCTTAGAACTGGCATTAGAACGCGGTTTGGTTGGCACTGGCTCGAGAATTGTATTGGCATCAGCAGGTGTGGGTTACGTCTGGAATGCTGTGGGGGTGCAATGGTGAACACAATTTATTGGCAAGGAAAATGGATAACCAAACTTGAATTTGAAAGGCGAATCGGCAGACTGA
>JBEGTV010000046.1:0-10195 GCA_041179225.1 Deinococcota bacterium
CGCATGACCTTGGGGCTTAAAAATTCCACCGTTAGCAGCCAATAAATCGCCACGTTCCATACCCTGTTTACGTGGCATTGCGCCAACCAACAAAGCATAATTAACATCGGCAAAGGCAACCATTGGGTCATCGGATGCCACCACACCTGCAAGTAGTGGAAAGGCACAATCCTCGAGTTCCATAATCACACCCTGCAAAGCCTTCAGCGCAGGAGTAATCTCGAGTAAATGCAAAATAACAGGTTGATCCAGACCCAGCATTTCACCACTGGCAATTCGGAACAACAAACTATAACCAATTTGACCAGCCGCGCCAGTCACCGCAACACGCACAGGTGTTTTCATAAAATCCTCCTAGATGCTGGTTCTCGAGTTATCTCGAGGTCAGCTTGTAACGCCTCATCATAATCTCTTGGTTACGGCAAATGACCTAAGAAGCTATGAGCTAAAATCCGTTTTTCAAAGCTCATAGCTTAAGACTCATGGCTAAAATCATTCATGCTCGAGATGATAAAAAGTTCGTTCACTCGTGTCATGAATGTCTGTGACCACATAACCCAGCTTAAAATAATGTGGAAAAACAATTCGGTGAGCGGTTCGCCAAGTCTGAGCCGCCGCTAAATCAGTGGTTTTTAAGGCATCTATATCCCTTGGGCTTTCGATCAGGACAATGCCAGTTAAGTCTAGTTTCGGAGTGCCAGCGCTTACACCATTTCTCTCGAGGGCGTACTCTCCAATCGGGGTAGTGTTCGGGCGTTCGGTCAGCGTTTGGCTTAAATCCCATTCGACAAAGAACCTGTCGGCAGGTAGCCCCGCGTAAATCCCGCCTTTGATCGTGTACCAATCTGGATGGTACGAAACGGCTCGAGCGCCGAGTTTCCCGAGGTTCAAACGTGCATTCTTGGTTAAAGCTGGATCAAAAGTCCATGTCATGAGGTCATAGCCCAATTCTAAAGCCCGAAGGCGTTGGTGATGTTTAAGGCGAGATGCTAAACCACTGGCGCGGTGTTCTGGACGTAGCGCTAGCATATGCGAATGTTGCACTATTTTGTTTTTATAGTGGGCTGGGAAACTATAAGCAAAACCTACTGGAATATCCGAACCCACGGCAAACGCAGCACAGACAATCCCGCCCATGTGGGCATGAACCGTAAATAAACTTCCTGGCGTTAAATCGCTTTCGTCGTAGCCCCAAGCACTTTGTTGCACATCTTTTAATCCATCCATTTCGGTGGCAAGGTGCAAGTCTTTGATGATGTAATCCATGTGGGTAGTCTAACAAAATTAGCTTGCCCAGATTTCTCGAGACACCCATTTAACGCAGCAATGTCACCACCAAGGCAATCACTGGAATACTCAGCAGCGTGGTTAGAATCACAATCCCACCAACCAATTTAGCATCGGCTTTTAGTTCTTGGGCAACCAAAAAAGCGTTAATGGCAGTGGGCATGGCAGACGATAAAACCAAAACGCCACGTTCAAAACCCGTAGCCCCAACCAACCAAGCCACAAAAAGCGCCACGCACGGACCCAAAACCAAACGCAATGTCACAGCACGAATCATGGCTCGAGACGGCACAGGAAAACCACTACTGCCAATTTGCAAACCCAAACTGATTAAGAGCATTGGTACAGCAGCCTCGGCAAGAAGTTGTATGCCTCGGTCAAGTCAAGTCGGGATTTTAAGACCCAAAGAATTGAGTGCTACCCCAAGCAGTGCCGCCCAAACCAAAGGTAAGGTAAAAACTGTGCGAACCTTGGAACGCCAAGTACCATCTTTTAAGACACTGGGTGTGACCACAAAAGTCATAAAAACACTGAGTGTAAACACCACCAACGCCAACTCGAGACCCGCCTGACCAAAAGCAAACAAGGCAATTGGTAAACCGAAATTACCGTTGTTACCTGTAATCACCCCAGCCACCATTGCTCGGCGCGTCTCATCGGTTTGGTCTCGGCTCGAGAGCCACGTCACCCGCCCCATAATCAGGACAAATAAAATATAACCAAGCGCAATTTTAACCGCGCTAATCCAATCGGCTTGGCTATGGGCAAGGTTGTACAGCGCTAAACTCGGGGAGAGCGCGTACAGCGTGACTTTAGAAATGGTACTGGCATCTGGTTTAAGAAAACGCCCCAGACCAGCCCCAACTGCCACCACCACCAGCACAGGCAAAATCACATCGAATAAGGCACTAAGCACAACAGCCAAAGCCTACCGTATTTGGCACGGCGATTAAAATACGGTATTTACAGTTTGTTCAGTATTGACTAAACGTTACGAACGAAGTATATTCTAACCATGCTTAGCCCTCGAGAACAAATCATCGAAAATTTCGGACAATACTTTGAAAACTATAAACTGCCGCGTATTCTCGGACGAGTTTACGGACTGCTGCTGCTGACTGACCAACCCTACTTGGGTTTAGATCAAATCGTGACTGAACTCAAAGTGTCTAAAGCCAGTGTTTCTACAGTGGTACGCCAATTGGTTGGTTTTATGATGATCGAAAAAGTCACTCGCCCAGGAGACCGCCGCGATTACTACCAAGTTTCACCCAAAGCTGCCCTGACCTACATCCAAAATTCGATGCGAGGCGCACTGAGTTTTGCTGACTTAATCGAAAAAGCTGCCAAACTCGAGGATTTAACCCCAGAAGCCAGACAAAAAATTGAACGCATCGAACACCTCTACGAAGCTCTTGCTAAAGTGTTGGGCGAATTTTTTGCCGAATTTGAAAAGGAGTAAGCCATGAACAGCATCGAACTCGAGAATCTGCGTAAACACTACGGAAAAACCCTAGCCCTAAACGATTTAAGCCTGAATGTCCAATCTGGCGAATTATTTGGTTTGGTCGGCATCAACGGGGCTGGAAAAACCACAACTTTATCCACAATCATGGGATTTATTCGTGCCACAAGCGGCACGGCTCGAGTCTTAGGGCTAGACCCGTGGACACAAGCCCCAGAATTACACCAAAAAATCGCTTGGCTACCCGGCGATGTCCGACTACCCGAAGCCCAAACGGGACGTGACTGGCTTCATTACCAAGCCCAAGTGCTGCACCTCGAGCCAGACCGCTTAGAGACCCTGAGTCTCGAGTGGGAAGTCCCTCTTGACCGCCCAATGCGAATGCTTTCAAAAGGCAACCGCCAAAAAGTAGCTTTGCTGCGCTTACTTGCCAGTCAAGCCGAATTACTGGTGCTGGACGAACCGACTTCGGGTTTAGACCCAATTGCCCAAGAACGATTATTACTCGCCTTGCGAGAACACACCCAACGCGGTGCAACCGTATTATTTAGTTCGCACAGCCTCAGCGAAGTGCAAACCCTCTGTGACCGTATCGCCGTCATCCACCAAGGGCGCGTGGTGCGCCAAGGAACAGTCGCAGCCCTGACTGGCACAACCCAAAGCCTCAGTGTTTGGAGTCGGCAACCACTCGAGAGCAGTGTTTTTTCTGCTTGGAAAATCCACGCGATTACCTCTAAACACCATATTCTCGAGGGTGAACAATTACTGCAAACTGCCATTCCAAAACTCATGCCATTTGGAATTGAACGCCTCGAATTTGGCGGCAAGGGATTAGAACGATTACTCGAAGAAGTAGAAGGAGGACAAGCATGAACCGCCATGTGTTTATGAACACCTTTAAGAACAGTCGAATAGGGCTGCTCTGGTACTTTATTGCCGCATTGATTGGCGTTGCGGCTGGTGGCGCTGGACTCAGCACCATCCAAGGCGAAAGCGGCGCGGCACTGGCGGAGGTCATCAAGCAATTACCACCTGCGCTACTGGCTGCTTTCAAAATAGATGTCTCGAGTTTTTTAAGTCCAATAGGCTACATCACCTCAAGGTCACTTGGATTATTTATTCCCTTAATCCTGATTGCCTTTGCCGCAGGCAGCGCAGGCAGTATCAGTCAATTGGTTGAACGTGGCACAATTCATTTTGAACTCTCCTTGCCAATCGCTCGTTGGCGCTGGTTACTCAGTCGGATTGTGGTCGCGGTTCTGAGCTTACTTGGCATCATGGCAGTCATCACCATTGCCCTGTACAGCTTTACCCCCGCTGCGTGGTGGCGCTACGCCATCTACGGTTTTTCGTTTGCCTTACTCTGGCTGGGAATTGCCTATGCCATCGCCGCTTTTGCTCGAGAACGCAGTCTGGTTACGACCCTAGTCTTCGGGTTTTTTGGTGTGCAGTACATTATTTCGGTGCTGGCTTCAATCAGTCCAAACAACCAATGGCTCGAGAATTTAAGCATTTGGAGTGCCTACACCCCCGAAGCCATCATGATCCAAGGAATCCCGTGGCTAACGGTACTGATCTGGTGCGGTTTAGCAATTCTTGGCTTTGCTGTGGCACTGTATCAATGGCAACAACGCGACATTCCCGCTTAGACTTGCAGATACTGTGCGGTAATCGAGCTTTTCTCGAGCAGTAAATCCTTGGGTGTGCCAGCAAATAGCACTTGCCCACCAGCCTTGCCGCCCTCTGGTCCCATGTCAATAATCCAGTCGGCTTGACGAATCACATCCAAATGATGCTCGATCAGAATAACGGTGTTGCCTGTGTCTACCAGCTTATCTATTATTTTCATCAGTTGCCCAATGTCTGATAAGTGCAATCCCGTGGTTGGTTCGTCCATCACATACACCGTTCCAGCTTTGTGCAGTTCAGTGGCGAGTTTTAAGCGTTGCCCTTCGCCACCCGAAACTGTACTGAGTGGTTGCCCTAGTTTTAAGTAGCCAAGTCCAACATCAAACATGGCTTGTATCACTCCCCTGATTTTTTTCTCTGTAAAAAACTCGAGCGCATCTTCAACAGTCATCTCGAGAACATCACTGATGGTTTTGTCGCGCAATTTGTATTCGAGAACTTCTGGTTTGAAACGTTTACCATCGCAGATTTCGCAATGCGAGGTTATCCCTTCCATAAAGGCAAGGTCGGTGTAGACCACGCCTAAGCCGTTGCAATTTGGGCAGCTTCCAGAGGAATTAAAACTAAATAACGAAGGGCTGACTTTGCTCGCTTTAGCAAAGGCACTGCGAATTTCATCCATAATGCCAGTGTAGGTGGCTGGGGCTGAACGAACCGAAGTGGTGACTCGAGACTGGTCTATGACAATCGCGTTTGGGTGCTGCTCGAGGAAGACTTCGTTAATCAGGGTACTTTTGCCGCTACCTGCCACACCAGTCACAACGGTAAACACACCTTTTGGAATGCTGACCGAAACATTTTTAAGGTTGTTAAGGTTAGCGTTTTTAATCTCGAGAAAGCCTGTTGGTTTACGGGTTTTTTCTTTAATCGGGAGGCTTTGCTGCAAAAATCGCCCAGTCAGTGTATCCGCCTCGAGTAACTTTGCGACTGTACCTTCAAAGACCACTGTCCCACCGTGCGAACCGGCTTTGGGTCCAATATCCACAATATGGTCAGCCACACCAATCACATCTGGGTCGTGTTCGACCACCAACACTGTATTGCCTTTATCACGCAATTGACGCAGTAAACCGGTTAATCTAGCCACATCTCGAGCATGAAGCCCAACTGAAGGTTCATCCAAAATATAAAGCATATTGGTTAAGCTGTTGCCCAAGTGCCGAATCATTTTAATGCGTTGCGATTCGCCGCCCGATAACGTCGCGGTTTCTCGAGAAAGGCTTAAGTACCCCAAGCCGATTTGTACCAGATGCTCGAGGCGTTCAAGCAGTTTAGCCGCGACTTTTTGGGCAATTGGGGCAGTTAAACCTTGCAACGCTTCAATTAGTTTTGTTGCCTCGAGATCAGACATTTGGGCAATGTTTAGCCCATTAATTTGGGACTCGAGCGCGGCGGCATTCAGCCTTGCGCCATGACACACAGGACAGATTTGGGTGTTGACAAATTGCTCAAAAATTGCTCGGTTGCGGTCTGACATCGCAGCCGCGTCTTTGGCAATGTACGAGCGGTTAAAACGTTCTATTAGCCCTTCGTACTGCAAATTTATTTCGCCAAAAGAGACTTTCAGGTCTGCGCCGTATAAGAGTTGTTGCCACTCGAGGTCATTGTACTGCTCGAGTGGTTTGTCGTTGTCAAATAACCCAGAGAATGTATAAATTTTCCAAATCCATTTACGAACCTTAAATTCTGGGTGCAGTAACGCCCCGCCGTTTAAGGACTTGGTTTTGTCCAGAAACTTCTCGAGGTCAAGCTGCACGGTTTTACCTATTCCCTCGCACTCGAGACACATGCCCTGCGGGGTGTTAAACGAGTAGACAAATGGCGCTCCAGCCGAAGGAACACCAGCAACGGAGAACAGTAAGCGCAGTAAACTTGCAATATCGGTGTACGTTCCCATTGTTGAGCGTGAACCACCACCGACTCGTTTTTGGTTAATCACAATTGGTGCGTTTAAGTTCTCTATTTGATCCACTTCGGGCTGCCCATAACTTGGCAAAAAACCCTGTACAAAATTGGTAAATGTTTCGTTTAATTGGCGTTGGGCTTCGGCAGCAATCGTATCAAAGACCAAACTGGATTTTCCCGAGCCAGACACGCCCGTAAAGACCGTGATTTGATTCTTGGGAATATCAATGGACACATTTTTAAGATTATTTTCCCTTGCGCCACGAATATGAATAAAGTCTTTACTGATTTTTTCATTCTCGAGATTCTGCATTGCCATGTACTCCTCGATTTCCACAAAAAATGGTTTGGCAGCCTCAAATTCCTTAAAATGCTGCGTGAGGGTAGCAATTGCATCTGAGGTTTCAAACCCAAATACTTGCGGCGCTTCTGGTACAAAAAACATCGTGTGGTCATGAATCACATTTACGGCAATCACACCAAGTTGCTCAGACCCTCTAGTTACACTACTCCACATGATTCGTTGTTGACGGCGTTCAGTGGTATCGCCCCATTCCCTTGAAATGTTCAAGTCGCCCGGTAAGTCTGGCTCGAGGGCAAAACCAGCTTTTTTAATTTGCTTATTTACGTCCCAAAATAACAAACCCAAATATGTGCCGTATGCCATGTCGCCGCCTCTGGCATAAGCATCCTCGAGTTTGGCGGCGTTGACAGTCAGCACTTTTTGCCAGTTGTTCTGGATTTCTTGGCTAATCATTTGTGTGAGGTCGTGAATACTGCTGTTTTCGGTGGGTGCTTTCATGATGAGCCTCCTGAGTCATGGGACAACTTCAAGACTTTAGCGTCTCGAGGGGTTTGCCGATTGCAAATACTGCTTTAAGTGCCTTGGGGAAATTGTATATTATGTTATATAAAAATATCAATGACTATATTATGTCTTATAAAAACTAATTGAGGCGACTGGTATCAGTTTTTTGTTCCTCAGCTTAATTCTGACTGGTTTTACCCACTTTATAAACACGCGCTAGGTAACTTTCAACGTAACTTGTTTGACCTGAAAAACAATAACGCCCAAACCTTAAATTTGTAGATGATTTTAAGTTACTCATTGTTAATATAATGGGTGATTTTGAGAGTCAATTAGACTTATCATTGCACCTGCCACCCTAAAAAAAGTAGAATCCCCTTTCGAGTCCAGATTTGGATTCACGGAGGTACTCATGACATTAACCGCTTCTTTTACCCAAGAAATTATTGCCACTGAAACAAAATACGATTCTGGTGTGTACAACAAACACAGCATTGTTCTCGAGCGCGGTTTAGGCGCGAAAGTCTGGGATACCGATGGACGCGAGTACATTGATTGCGTGGTTGGGATTAGTGTGGCGAACCTTGGGCATAGCCACCCTGAAATTGTCAAAGCCATTCAGGACCAAGCTGCAAAACTGATGGTCTGTCCGCAAACCTACCCGAACGACCAACGAGCCGAATTTTATGCCGAGTTAATCAGTGTGCTGCCCAGCCACTTGACCAGAATTTTTCCGTGTAATAGCGGCGCAGAAAGCATCGAAGCTGCCCTGAAATTTGCTCGAGTTGCCACTGGACGCGAAAAATTTGTTGCCATGAAACGTGGCTTTAGTGGGCGGACAATGGGCGCGTTAAGCCTGACCTATGAACCCAAGTACCGTGAACCATTTGGTGGTTTAATCCATGAGACCAGTTTTGTGGCGTACAACGATCTCGAGCAACTCGAAGCTGCAATAGATGACCAAACGGCGGCTGTGATTATCGAACCAGTCCAAGGTGAAGGTGGTGTTCGTCCTGCCACCCCAGAGTTCTTGCGTCTGGCTCGAGCCTTAACCAAAAAACACGGGGCATTACTTATTTTTGATGAGATTCAATCTGGTTTTTGTCGCACGGGCAAATGGTGGGGACATCAACATGCTTGTGAACCCGATTGTAATGGCACTTGTGCGCTCTCGAGCGGTTGCACAGTACAACCCGACATCATGACCCTAGCCAAAGCCATTGGCAGTGGTATTCCGTTGGGCGCGATGACCATGACTGCCGAGGTTGCCGATAAAATGCCAAAAGGTGGACACGGCACAACTTTTGGTGGCAACCCCCTGGCAATGGCGGCTGGAATTGCCACGATTAAGTACATGAAAAAGCATAAAATAGCCGAACAGTGCGCTGAACTTGGGGCATACTTTGTGGAGAAATTACAGGGCATTCAGAGCAAAAAAATCAAAGAAATTCGCGCTCGAGGCTTACTGATTGGTGTAGAACTTAAGGAACACAGCGCTCCGTACCTCGAGGCATTAGAACGAGACCATGCCATTCTTGCTTATAGTGCCACCCCAACCGTGATGCGTTTCTTGCCACCCTTAACAATTAGCAAAGCCGAAATTGATCAAGTTGTGGCAGCTACAGCGCACGTTCTCGAGAACATCAACCCCAAAGGATAATGTCATAGACAAAATCATGATGAAAACCCAAGCTGTCTCGTTTGGGTATGGCAAACAAGAAGTGCTTCAAAACATTAGTCTCGAGGTATTGCGAGGTGAAATTCTGGCTTTGATCGGACCCAATGGGGCAGGAAAGACCACGCTATTAAAGCTCTTGGCGGGTTTATTACGCCCCAAAAGTGGTTCGGTAAGTGTTACCGAACCTCGAGCCAAACAGGTGGCTTACTTGGCACAGTCTGAAAGCCTACCGCTTGAATTTAGTGTGCAGGAAATCGTGGCGTTTGGGCGTTTACCGCATCAGGGTTTACTCGGCGTTGTCAGTGGGGAAGATAAGTTGCAAATAGAAAAAGCCATGTACGCCACCAATACCAGCCAATTTGCTATGCGGCGGGTTCAAGATTTAAGTGGGGGCGAAAAGCAACGGGTGGCACTGGCAAGGGCTTTAGCTCAAAACCCAAAGGTCTTACTCTTGGACGAACCGACCAACCATTTGGATTTGGCGCATCAAAGCGAACTGATGCAGTTGTTAGGTAACTTAAAAACAAGTGGTTTAAGTGTAGTGATGGTCGTCCATGACCTGATTGTGGCGGCTCGAGCCAACCGCGTGGCACTGCTGCATTATGGGCAACTACAAGCCATTGGCAGCCCACAAGAAGTCCTCGAGATACCACTTTTGGAACGTGTTTATCAAACAAAGCTGGAGCGTTTAACGACCCAAGATGGTCGAATGGTAATCGTTACAACATGAGTCTAATTTTTATCACTGGTGGCGCTCGGAGCGGAAAAAGCCGTTTCGCAATTGCACAAGCCCAAAAACTTAAGTCTCCGATTACTTTTTTAGCCACAGCACAGGCTTTTGATTTGGAAATGACTGAGCGGATTGAACGCCATAAGCTCGAGCGAGTCGCACTGGGCTGGCATTTAAGAGAAGAACCAATGCAGATTCAAAAAGTGCTACTCGAGACCGAAGGTGTGGTGTTGCTTGATTGCCTGAGTTTATGGGTGTCAAATATGCTGTTGGCTGAGAAATCCGAACAAATTATGCTTGAGCAGTTAAATGTTTTACTTGAAATCCAAAAAACTCGAGACCAAACCTTGATTCTGGTTTCCAATGAAGTCGGTAGTGGAGTTGTTCCTGAATACCCGCTTGGGCGCACTTACCGTGATTGCTTAGGACGAGCCAACCAAATGGCTGCTCATGCTGCGACCGAAGCCTATTTAATAGTGGCGGGGTTGCCCTTAAAACTCAAATAATCCTAAATCATTTCTCGGCATAAATCTTGATACCGGCAACTGCGACAATGAAATCCTGTGGTGGCACGCACCACCCCTTGTTCAAGGTCGGTTACGGCTTTCTCGAGCAGGTTACGGCTTTCAAAAC
>JBEGTV010000047.1:0-10173 GCA_041179225.1 Deinococcota bacterium
AAGTAATGTAGTTAGTGCTTCAGCCGCCAAATTGATGGTTTTGTCTTTGACGGCGCTTGGGCAATCTTGAACAAGCTCTGGACACAAACTGTACGTTAATAAACCTGTCTTCAGTGTGGCATAAGTGCTGATCGATGGAAATGCCTCTTTGAAAAATACAACGGGGCTGTCGGTGACACGAATTCCTTTATTGAAAATTTTCATACCAGTTGAGTCATTTGAGATATTGACATAGCGTACAAAGGTATCTGGAATAATAGCGGGTGTACATGCGATTAAGCCAAGGCTTGAGAGTAAAAGTCCTGCGATTATTTTTTTCATAAAACTCCTTAGGATGGAACATTTTGACATGCTCCTGTGCTTGATTGCCCTAGCTATTACGATAACCCATCAGAAGCTAAATTAGAAGAATAAATTCACGAAATAGAAATAATCGTGAATAAAATCACAAGATTTTGATTTTTACTTACTTTGGAATTCTCAAAATAAAAACAGCACCAGCGTCATTAAGAGCCTCTAATGACCCATCGTGTGCTTCGGCAATCGCTTTGGCAATCGCTAGACCCAGCCCATGATGCGGTACACCTGTGCGTTCCCGTGCCACATCACCACGGTAAAAACGTTCAAACACCCGATTCGGATGGGGGAGACCAGCACCATTATCCGCCACCGAAATACAAACAAAATTTAATTCTAAGGTTGCCCCAAGCACCACCCGAGAAGCAGAGCTATGCTCAAGAGCATTCTCGAGTAAATTGCGAATCACTCGTTCTAATTGCAATGGGTCAAACACAGCCGAAATTTCAGGGATTGGGGCAAGTATTAAAGTCATTCGGGCTTCAGCCGCACGAGTTTCTAAAGACAGCACAATTTGCTCGAGCCACGGTTGAATTTGTACTACGGTTTTCTCGAGTCTTAAGGTTCCTGTCTCGGCAGTGGAAAGTGTGCGTAAATCACCAACCATTCGCGTAATCAAACTGACTTCGTTTAATAAGCGCTCTAAACTGGCATCATCTCTAGGGCGAATACCATCCTGCATGGCTTCAAGTTCTGCCCGCATCACCCCAAGTGGATTACGCAAATCATGGGCAATATCAGACACAACTTGTTGTCGCCAAGCCTCTTGGCGTTCAAGATTTTCGGAAAGTTGATTAAAGGCAAGACTAACCGTTTGCAATTCATCCTTTGATTCTGGAACTTCAACCCGCACCCCACGCTCACCGGAGGACACTGCTTTAGCCGCTTGCTCAAGTGCCACCAAAGGACGGGTTAAACGCCGAGTCACTAAAGCTGCTGCAAAACTTGCCAAGAAAACCGCTCCGATTCCACCCCAAAAAACTGTGCCAGTCATGTTACGAAAAGCTTGTTGAGCTTGTTGTTGGCGCTGCCTCGAATTATCATCAAACAAACCAAATCCCCAAGGATTTTCGGGAATTGCTACTCGAGTACCATCTGGAAAAACCAAGTATCTCGAGACTTCAGAAGCTGCTCTTTGAATCGCTCGGATACTCAAAAACCCAGTGAAACCCACCGCCGCCAATGCGACAATCGCAAACCACATGGTTAAACGTCGCCGCAAACCCGAATAACGCCAAGAACGCATTTTTGAGCTTTTCCATTTGGCTCGAAAATGCTTTAATTTTTGTTCATCGAAAGGCATTTAAGTCCCCCGCAAACGATACCCTACTCCACGTACAGTTTCGAGTAAATCACCATAAGAACCTAATTTTTTACGAATATTCTTAATATGCGCGTCCACCGTGCGTTCATCAGCAAACGAATCCAAACCCCCGCTTTGCTCGAGCAGTTCAGAACGCAAACGAACTCGAGAAGGTTCTTTTGCCAACAAACCCAAGATGCGAACCTCGGCTGTGGTCATCGGAATATCCTCACCCGCTATCGAAACTTGGAAAGTCATTAAATTCACATCAATTGCCCCCACCCGCAACGATTGTGGCAGCACCACCGCGCCTTGCGCCCGCCGTAAAACCGCTTTGACTCGAGCCATGACTTCACGCGGACTGTAAGGTTTGACCACATAATCATCTGCGCCTAGTCCCAATCCGACTAATTTATCCACTTCGTCATCCCTCGCGGTCAGCATAATAATTGGGGTACTTGACTCTGCCCTAACCCGTCGAGCTACCTCGAGACCATCTATCTCCGGAAGCATTAAATCTAATAAAATCAAATCTGGATTGGCTGCTCGCCACAACTCGAGCGCCCTTGTTCCCGTTCGCGCCCGTTCGGTCTTAAAACCCTCACGCCGAACATATTCCTCGAGAACATCGGCAAGTCGAGTTTCGTCTTCAACAATTAAAATAGTACCAGACATAGAAACAGTATAAAGGCGAAAGGCAAAGGGCGAAAGTAAACCCTTTGCCCAAATTGATTAGCCTAGTGCGTTCTTAATCATTTCAAAAGTCTCGAGACTGATTTCACCACTGGCAAGGCGTTGACGGGCGATTTTTAAGGCGGGGTCGGATTCGCTTGCAATCTCGAGTTGGGTTTTTAGGTCTTCAAATTGCTCTGGGGTGATTTCGGACTTGGCGAGGCGGACTCGAGCCGTTTGAAGCGCACCATCTTGATTTGTCCATTTGTTGCGCCACTCATGCTTACCTTGTCGCCACATGTCCTTAAATTGTTCACGTCCGCCCGAGGCAAAAGCCCTTGCACGACCACCGTGCTTAAACCAACGAATCGCGGCAAAAATCAGAGCAATTAGAAAAACAAACCACAGTACCTTGAAAAAACCAGCCAAGAAAAACCAACCGGGGTCTACCATCTGCATACCATTACGAATTCCATCATTCCACATAAGTATTGCTCCTTTCACTCGGTTTATCTCGAGCGATGAACGTATTGTGCAATGAGGCTATGAAGCCCACTTGCTACCCAAGTGAAGCCAGCGTGAATTAGACTATCCGCATGAACCAAAATAAATTCCAGACACTAGATTTTCAAAAACTCGAGCCAGAAGAAATGCTCACCCGAGCCAAAGACTTTGCGAATATATTAGAAAAACGCCGTTCAGTGCGATTTTACTCGAGCCAAGCCGTAGCAAAAGAACTGATTGAACTTGCCATTTTGACCGCCAGTTCTGCGCCGAGTGGCGCTCATAAACAACCTTGGACTTTTGTGGCAATTGCTGATCAAGATTTGAAACAAAAAATCCGAGAAGCTGTCGAAATCGAAGAACTCGAAACGTACACCAAACGAATGCCACAAGAATGGCGCAATGCCCTCGAGCCAATCGGTACTGACCACATCAAAGAACATATTACCGATGCACCTTGGATTGTAATTTTATTTAAGCAAAAAACAGGTGTGCATGGCGAAAAACACTATTATGTGACTGAATCTGCCAGTATTGCGGCTGGCTTTTTTATTGCTGCACTGCACAACATGGGTTTAGCCACCCTGACTCACACACCAAATCCAATGAAAATACTGGCTCAAATTCTCGAGCGTCCGAGTCATGAAGAAGCGATGCTGCTGTTTCCAATAGGGTATCCAGCCACAGATTGCCAAGTTCCAAATTTAACTCGAAAATCACTGGGCGAAGTTGCGATTTTTCTCGAGTAAAACCATTACCAGAAATGCAATTTTTTATTGGCAGTAGCAATAATTTTTCGTTCACCAAGCAAAACAAGGTTACTCGAGTAAGCCGCTCCTAGATCATGCGTCTGGAGAACACGGCATTGATTGCTGCAAGAAATCGTTTTCATGATTTGATGATTTTGACTTGGAATAACCAGTTCACCAGTGCTTAATTGCAAGCTAGGCTCGAGAATCCGCGAACTGATGCTGTGATTTGACAAATCAGTTAGTTTTTGGCTACCACCAAGTTTATTTGGTTCATACTTGACTAAAATCCCACCAATATGTGGTGTGTGAATCGCATAAATATCGGTTTTGCCCACAATCGGATTCAACCAACGATTGGCTTGTCCGATGTCCGCCCCCGCTCGTAACTCGAGTTGACCCGCATTTAAGCCGAGCATTGCCAGTGCTGCCCCACCATTTCGGCTTGAACGTACCGTAACCAGTTGTTCTCGAGTCCCGATTTGAAATGTTCGCAAGGTGATGTCTTCAAAAACATACGGGGCTGGAAGGTCATACCGCCACAGTACCTCGAGAGTATGACGTTCAAGTGCCACGACAGCCGTTGCTTCGATGCTATCGCCTAAAATTCCGTGTTGATAACGACTGGTATTCGCGCCTACCAATGCCACAACTTCACGGTCATGATCACCTTCTAGGTCAGCAAAACCAATCTGCTGGTCAGTCAGCGCATTTAACTTGGCTCGAGCCGTAATTTCCCAAGTTTGACCATTGTCTTCTAAGCGCACCAAGTCCCCTGTTTGAGTCACCGCAATCACGCCAGCCGGCAAGGGCAGAACACCCGCTTGAAGCGAGAGTTTAGCGTTCTGGCTCGAACTTAATTGCTTATTTTGCCAAACCTGCAATTCGCCCGTTAAACCAATGCCATGCAAGCGCCCATGTGCGTAAACTATCGGGGCGGAACTGCTCCACAGACCACCGATTTTGGTTTGACTCGACTTTTCTATTTGCAGAACTTGATTATTTTCGAGTAGCGCAAAAATCCGAGTTCCATCAGTGGTCAGATAATTCGCTTGGGCGGGCAAATTCAGGACTTGCTTAGCTGGTGCGCCCAAGCTCGAGCAAGCAATAATGGTGATGATAAAGCTACAAAGAATAGTTCGAGTCATGATTATGGTACGTGATGATTTTGATTTGGTTCAGTTCAGAACACCCCAATCTTGCATTTTCAAGTTTGTTAATTAGGTAAACATAAATACTTTTTCAATGCAGCCATTTGCGATGTTCGGAAAAAACGTACCACATCTAATAGAGGATTAAAAACATCAAAACCATGAAAAGCCCCTTCAATCACTACTAATTCAACTTCAACGCTACTTGCTTGTAATCGCTTAGCATAATCGAGGTTTTCGTCATGAAAAATATCTAGTGTTCCTACGCCAATCCAAGCTGGTGGTAGCCGTGATAGGTCTTCTCGGCGGATAGGCACAGCATATTGAGCTACATCTTTTGTTCCACATATAGTTCCGAGATAGCTTTCCCAACCAAACTTATTACTTTGTTGAGTCCATGTGACGTTGTTACTGTCATCAACTTCGGGACGCAATACGGTTTTGTCGTCCAGCATTGGATAAACCAGCAATTGAAAAACCACCTTAAACTCTTGGCGATCAAGAATAAGTTGTGCTAAAGCTGCGGTAAGTCCACCACCAGCACTTGCGCCGCCAAGGGCAATTCGATTTTTATCAATATCAAGTTCTTGAGCGTTCTCCACGACCCAACTTAAAGCGGCATAACAATCTTCTAATGCAGCAGGGAACGGATGTTCTGGAGCGCAACGATAATCTATAGAAACAACGACAATACCCAATTCTTGAACATACTGGATGCAACAACCATCGTCTTGTTCTGGTTTACCCACCACAAACCCACCGCCGTGCATCCAAATCAGCACAGGAGATGAAGCTGTGGCTAATTTGGATTTGTAAACTCGCAAACGAATCTTTCTCAGTCCTGAATTACTAGGAATAAAAATATTTCTAATTCCCACATCTCGAGGAGCTTTAGCCAAAGGCATCAAAGACATAAGCAAACGCATCAGCCACAAGTTTTTCTTATTGAAATCAAACTTAGGGCTTTTTTTAGCGATTTGTACAAGTTCAGGATGTATTTTTGAATAATCTTTTTTCATACTTCAAAACAATCCGAGTGAACTGTGGCATAAAATGATACTACCCCAAATGTTCACGTACAAGTGGCGCAACTCGAGTGCCAAGCAGTTCAATACTTTCCAGCATATCTGCATGGGGCAGCATCACATTGGTCATTTGAAACGACATCCTCGAGATTCCACCCAGCACTTGATTCACATAGAGAACTTTATTAGCCACACTCTGCACATCACCAATTAAATATGCTCCTGTTGGACTGCAAGCAGCTTCAAATTGTCCTCGAGTTGGCGGCGACCAGCCTCGCTCTTTACCGATGGTATTTGCCATGCGCTCAAAACCGGGGTAAGTCAAGTCAATGGCTCGGGCATTGCTTTCTGCCACAAAACCAAAGGCATGAATACCCACTTTTAACTGCTCGAGACTGAACCCAGCCACTTGTCCAGCTTTGCGGTATAAGTCTAGCAGTGGGCGGAAACGCCTGAAATCACCTCCAATAATGGCGAGCATCAAAGGTAAGCCAAGGCTACCAGCGCGAATAAATGATTCTGGTGAGCCACCTGCACCTAACCAAATTGGTAGCGTTCCGATTGGGCGCGGATAAACACCTTGACCTGTGAGTGGCGCTCGAAAACGCCCAGACCATTGCACTTGGGTTTTTTGGCTAATCTCGAGCAATAACCCAAGTTTTTCCTCAAAAAGTACGTCATAGTCTTTTAGTTCAAAGCCAAACAATGGAAAAGATTCAATAAACGATCCTCTGCCAACTACTATTTCAGCCCGTCCACTCGAGATTAAATCCAAGGTCGCAAATTCTTGAAAAACCCGAACCGGGTCAGCCGCACTTAAAACCGTAACTGCGCTGGTTAATCGTATGCTCGAGGTGCGAGAGGCAGCAGCCGCTAAAATCATGGTAGGTGCTGAATCCAAATACTCTGGTCGGTGATGCTCACCCACACCAAAAATATCAATACCTGATTGGTCTGCAACCACAATTTCTTCGATTAGATTCTGCATTCTGGTGCTGGTGTTTAGGGTTTTTCCAGTGTTAGGGTCTGAAACCACGGCGGCAAAACTATCAATTCCTATTTGCATTGTAAAACTCCTTAAGTAACTCGAGCAGAATATCTTAAATTTTGTGACTCATAAGTTATGGATACTTCACTTTGAAGGCACGCAAATCAGTAGCAACATGGAAACGCCGAAAAGACCCTCAAGTAATTTCATTGCCCAGTTAAGTAACGTTTCTACCACGCAATAAAATTTTATCTTGCACTGTGAGCCTCGAGAAGCCGCCTGAGAATTTACTCAAGGGTTATGTAGTTTAAGGTACGATGTCATAATGAAAGTGTTGATACGATGGATGTTACTTCTAAGTGCCGTCTTTGGATTGGTGTCGTGTGGCTTTACCACCCCACCAATTATTTCTAAGCCCGGAACCACCACCACGATTATTCTGGTGCGACATGCCGAACGCGACCCCGGACTTGACCCGCCCTTAAATGCAGAAGGTTTCACTCGAGCCGCTAAACTCGCCGAGGTACTGGGTCAAAATGGAGTGACGGCGATTTACGCCACCGACTACCTAAGAAATCGGCAAACCGCCGAACCACTAGCCACTAAACTGGGCTTAACGGTTGCCCTGATAGGTTCAGCCGAACTTGGCAATACCCAATCTTTAGCCGCTAGACTCGGAACTGAATTTCTCGATAAACACGCTGGTGGCGTAGTGCTATTAATTGGGAATGTTGGAGCGCCTGCACTGAATACAAATGGAATACTCGCCGATTTATACATTTTGTTTGGAGGCACTGGAAACCCACCAAATCGCTATCAAGACATGACGATTATTGTTGTGCCAGAAGCAGGAAAAGGCACTCCAAACATTATTCGTACCAGTTACGGAGCGGTCAGTAGCTTAGATTAAGCCTCATCACGCATTTTTTCCATTTTCTCGAGTGCATCGCGTCTGGTTTCCATGTCCATCTTGGCATAAATTGCTGACGTATTGACACTGGCATGACCAAGCAAATCTGCCACCACATGTAAATCCTTGGTAGCGCGGTATAAGTGCGTTCCAGCCGTGCGCCGCAGCGTATGCAATCCCCACATTTCACTTGGAAGCCCAGCCGCCACATAATAGCCTTTGGCAATAAATCTTGCTCCATGTGTGGTTAAACGCCGTCCATGACGTTGATTCCTCGAGATGCTGACGATTAAAGACGTTTCGATGTCTGGGATTTCGCCGCGTAACTCGAGACCACGCCGCACCTCAAGCCAAGACTTTAAGAGTAGAAGTAATTCGTTGGACAAAGGTATAATTCGTTTTTTACCGCCTTTGCCGCTCTGCACCGTCAAGCGCTTAAGACTCATTTCCACGTCAGTGACATCTAAACTTATAATTTCTTTAGCGCGTAAGCCTCCAGAGCCACCAAGGGCAATCAATAAGCCATCTCGTGTACGGCGCGGGTCGTCCACAGCAAACTTCTCGAGTGGCGCGTTTACAAGTTCGCGGTACAGGGCAGGGGAGAGCGCCGACTTTTTCAAATGGGCGGGGGTTGGGTCTCTTGGGGCTTTGACCTCGACGGCGGGGTTGATAGTGGTAGCTTTAGCCCAGATTAAAGCGCGGTACAAACAGCGCACCCCATTTAAGTAAGTAATCACACTGCCGGGTTTAATGCCTTCGGCTTGTAAATGCACCAGCCAAGTTTCTATATCATCTGCCTCGAGTCGTGTGACTTCAAGGCGGTCAGAATTTTGCCCGCAAAACTCGAGAAAGCGCCTGACCGACACCGCATACAGCAGTCGGGTGTCATTAGAAGTTAGGGCTTTACGCGCACTTTTGAGGGTCAAGTAATGATTCATTAACTCGAGTAACGTGGTTTCGTCTTGGTCATGGGCAGCACGAACTGCCTCGCGTTTACGATTCTCTGTTGATTGGAACTTACTCGAAAGTACCAGTTCTAAGCTCATCGGGTCACGTTTACTTTTCGGAGTTCTTTTTTAATGGTTGATCGGGTGGGTTTTGCTAGCATGGTTATAACTATATCATATAGATTCGTTTAGTGTAAGAAAGGTAAGTATACTATTTGAGTTCTCGAGCCGCTAGAATAAACCATGACTGGACTCGAGCGATTGATTGCCAACCCTAGACCACTTGGACGTGCGGCACTTTACACGAATCACACTGGAGTGACTAATGACTTTACCCCTGCGGCAGTGGCGATTCAAAAAGCGGGTATGAAACTCGAGAAGCTGTTTGCGCCAGAACATGGGATTGATGGTTCGGGTAAAGAAGGTGAAGCGCCAGAAGTAATGCTTGATTCTGCATCTGGGTTGCCTGTGGTGACGCTGTATGATAAATCTCCAGAGCAAGTGGTTGAGGCACTCGAGGGTTTGACTTGTGTGTTGTTCGATATTCAAAGTGTAGGAACACGGTTTTACACGTACCTGACTAGCCTAAAACGGTTGCTCGAGGCATGTCAGGCGACTGGGGTGAAATTGATGATGTTAGACCGCCCAAACCCCAATGGAAACCGAATTGAAGGCGCGATGCTCGAGAGTCAGTACGCTTCATTTGTGGGGATTCCCGATGTGCCGCTTCGTTTTGGCTTGACCTACGGCGAAATGGCAAAGCATTTATCCAATAACTGGGATGGTCTCGAGGTAATTCCGTGTGATCTCGAGGATACATTACCTTGGGTCGCGCCCAGCCCAAATATCCCTTCGCTCGAGACGGTGGCAATCTATCCCGGCATGTGCTTGGTCGAAGGCACAGATTGGTCAGAAGGACGAGGTACGACTCTCCCCTTTCAAGTCTTTGGTGCGCCAAATGTGGATGCCCACAAGCTCGTCTCGAGACTCAATTCATTGGGTTTGCAGGGTGTTCGTTTTCGTCCTACGTTTTTTACACCAAATTATCAAAAACACAATGGTTTACTTTGTGCTGGAGCGCAAGTTCATGTCACGGAACTACTCGAGGATGTGCTTCCGATTGGACTGAGTATTGTCATTGTGGCTAAAGAATTTGGGGCTAATTATCGGCTCGAGTGGTTGCAAAAATTGCTTGGGGTTGGGCTTCTCGAGTCAGATTTAACTTTAGAGAATATCCCAAATTTGATTCGGGCTTGGAATGAAAAGACCAGTCGTGTGTGGCTCGAGAATCTGAGTCTTTTGTATCCAAGGGATTTTGTTTTATCAGGTCAGGCTTGAATGTGTGGTGTCAGGTCATACTTGAATTTTATTGCCACAAAGGTAAGAATGTTAGCAGTTCAAAAAATTTTAGGAGGAAAGAATGCAAAAACGCTTTCGTTTCGTGCTGGTATCTGGTGTTTTAGCGGCTGTCGCCGTGGCTCAAGGTAGTGTCCCAACTACAGTTCCCGCTTTAATGTTTCAACAAGAAGGCAAAAAAGGTGGGGTGTTTACTCAGGCAATTACCACT
>JBEGTV010000048.1:0-10018 GCA_041179225.1 Deinococcota bacterium
CAGCCTTGGCGCACTGCCCAAGCATGTGTCGGCTCGAGTCCAAGATGCCATAACCCGCCAATGGGGTGAGGATTTAATTCAGTCTTGGAACACCAACCATTGGATTGACTTACCCACAAGGGTTGGCACACAACTAGCGACTTTAATTGGCGCAAATCCCGATGAGGTTGTGGCGTGTGACAGCACCAGCATCAATGTGTTTAAGGTTTTACTGGCAGCCCTGAAATTACGCCCAGACCGTCATGTGATTGTCTCGGACATTGATAATTTCCCAACTGATTTGTACATCGCCCAAGGGATTAACGACTTGTTGGATAATAAATATGAACTGCGCTTTGTCAAACGCGCCGACCTCGAGACTGCCCTGACCGAAGATGTAGCAGTGCTGCTCTTAACCGAAATTGATTACCGCACAGGTGAACGCCTAGACATGGCAGCCTTAACCCAACAAGCCCATGCTGTGGGCGCATTAACCATTTGGGATTTAGCCCATAGCGCGGGTGCGTTCCCCGTAGCCTTAAACACTTGCCAAGCCGACTTTGCGATTGGTTGTGGTTACAAATACTTAAATGGTGGACCTGGTGCGCCCGCCTTTTTATTTGTTGCTAAAAAGCACCAAGAAACCGCTTTGCCAGCCTTAGCAGGTTGGATGGGACACGCTCAGCCTTTTGCTTTTACCCCAGAGTATGCCCCAGCCAACGGCATTTTGCGTTTAACAACTGGTACACCGCCAGTCTTGGCACTGACTGCCTTAGAAGCCGCCCTCGAGTTATGGCAAGAATTTAGCATTGTCGAAGCTCGAGCCAAAAGCCTGAGCCTGACAGATTTATTTATAGAAGCCATGCAGCCACTCGAGCAGTACGATTTTAGTTGCGTTACCCCACAAGAACACACCAAACGTGGTTCACAAGTCAGTTACACCCACCAACACGGTTTTGAAATCATGCAAGCCCTGATTGCCGCAGGGGTAATTGGTGATTTTCGAGCGCCCAACATTGTGCGGTTTGGCTTTGCCGCACTGTACAACAGCCATACCGACATTATAGAAGCGGTGCGTCGTCTCGAGGACATCATGCAGCATAATACTTGGCAAAAACCCGAATTTGCGATGCGCGGCAAAGTCACGTAAAAATAGGACTGGCTTCTCAGTTGTACTGTTTGCCTATACAATGGCATTATGTTTGAAACCCTAGGAAATAAACTCCAAGATATTTTTGATAAACTGCGTCAACGTGGCAAACTGACCGAAACCGATGTCAAAACCGCCCTGCGTGAAGTTCGTGTGGCACTACTCGAAGCCGATGTCAATTTTACGGTTGCCAAAGATTTTGTGGCTCGAGTCGGGGAAAAAGCCGTTGGGCAAGAAGTCCTGACCAGCTTAACGCCCGGTCAGCAAGTCATTAAAATTGTTTATGACGAACTCCGAGAAATGCTTGGTGGCGATGCAAGCCAACCACTCTTAAAAACCGAAGGCAATGTTTGGTTCATGGTTGGTTTACAAGGTGCGGGTAAGACCACCACCACGGGTAAATTGGCTTCGTTTTATAAATCCAAAGGTCGCAGACCGCTTTTGGTGGCAGCCGACACCCAACGCCCTGCGGCTCGAGACCAACTCAAGGTTTTGGGTCAACAGGTCGGCGTGCCAGTTCTCGAGGTGCAAGATAACGAATCACCTAGCACCACCAAAGCCAGATTAGAAGAATACCTGCGAACCAATTTCCACGATTTGGTGATTGTGGACACCGCCGGACGTTTACAAATAGACGAAGGCTTGATGGACGCTCTGGCTGACTTAAAACAGCAGTTAAATCCATCAGAAACTTTTTTAGTGGTGGATGCCATGACTGGACAAGAAGCCTTAAATGTGTCGTCCGCTTTCGATGGGCGAATTGGTGTTTCGGGTTTAATCATGACCAAACTCGATGGTGATGCTCGTGGTGGTGCGGCATTATCGGCTCGTAGTGTGACGGGTAAACCAATTATGTTTGCGGGTGTCTCAGAAAAAATTGGTGGACTCGAGCCATTTTACCCAGAACGGGTTGCCCAACGAATCCTTGGTATGGGCGATGTCCTGACCCTGATTGAACGCGCTCAACAAGCCGATATTCAATCCTTTGCACCCAAAAAACCAAATGAATTTGATTTTGAAGATTTGCTCGAGCAATTAAAAAGTATTCAGAAAATGGGTCCAATTGGCGATTTAGTAAAAATGATTCCGGGCATGAGCCGAATGTTACCAGCCGACTTGAACGTGGACGAAAAACAATTTAAGCGCATCGAAGCAATGATTCAAAGCATGACCCTTAAAGAACGCCGTAATCCCAAACTGATCGACGGTCAACGCCGCAAACGAATCGCCGTAGGCAGTGGCAACACCGTCCAAGAACTGAACCGCTTAGTCAAAATGTACGACCAAATGAAAGACATGATGAAACTGATGCGTGGCAGCAAAGGACGCGGACTGCAACAATTGATGGGACGGTTTAAGGGATAATTGCATACATAAAATTTGGTTGTGCATCCCGAAGAGATGCACAACCACTTTTATCTAACAATCAACTGACACTTAACGCACTGGACAAAGATCAAAACCACTTGGTACGGCTTGTTCTGGAGTGCTGGCATCTATGGAGAGAATAAAATTGATTAAATCAGTGCGGCTTTGCGCCACATTACCACTGCTTAAAAAGACTGGATTGGCTGCTCGAAGATGATTCTGCCAACGTGGATCAGTGAATAATTCCTCGAGACTCTGGGCTTGTCCGTGATGCAAAAACGGAGCGCCTAGACTCATGCCATACAGACTAGGCACATTAAAGCCGCCTCGTCCTTGCGCCCGTGTGCCGTCGGGTTTTTTCTCGAGTGCATCGGTTTTAGCAGTGTCGCCGGGTAAGCCGAATGTGCCAATGTTTCGTAGTACACAACTGACTTGTTTAGGCGCAACGGCTGCTGCTTCGATTGGACCCGTGCTGGTATCGGTGACTGGTGCTTGGGTACTGATTTGTTTGGTATTAAAATTCCAAGTGGCTGGCACATTGGGTGGTAACTTAAAATCCTGATTACCAAGCGCGGCATTGGTTGCGGTGCTGGGATTAAAGAACACCCTCGAGACTGTCCAACCCGCCCCACCATGACAAGCTGTGCAATTACCAGCGTTGACTCGGTTGGTTGGTGCGCCAAACAGTTGTGCGCCTCTAGCCACACTTTCGGGGTCAAGGTCACGCAGCGCCTTGGCTGGGCGCACGGTCTTGGTGAAGGCTTCGATTTCATCCCAATCTTTGGTGCAGTTGCCGGGCGTGGTGTTCTGAGATTCACGCACAGGTTTATCCAAGTTGCCGCCCAGTTCGGTACGGGTTTCTTCGTTCAGGTCGCCGCAACCACCCGATGTAACAGCCCCAAAGCCACCAGAGACATCGCGGGTGTTGCGTTCAAAATCATGAACTTCATCAAAAATACCAGTCCAATTAAAAACCCGTTGTTTCTGCTCGCCAGCCCCATGACTAAAACTGCCATCCATAGAAGTGGTTTGCCGAGGTCCTGCTGCAAAAATCCAAGTGACGTTATCCGATAATCCGTCCGGGTGACACGAACCACAACCCGACCATGATTCTTTGCTCCAACGACCTCGAGCCGTGAAGTAAAAACGTGCGCCTTTATTGACCGCCAGTTCTTCACCTCTTGGCGCAGCTGTTGACTCGAGGGTCGCATTGACACTTTGCGTGGCTAAATCCACCACCCCAAGATTATGACTGACCCAACAATTGACATAGGCTCTTGGTCCATCGTGGGCAATCACAATACCAGTCGGAGTCTGACAGGCTTTATTGCCTTGCGGCACTTTTAACAAATCAATTTGTTTATTAAAGGTGCTACCAAGTTGCATCCCCGTTGGCTCGAGAACAATGCGTTGCACCACATCCGCGCCCCTCGAAAGTACATACCCAATGTTCGATTCACCAACAAAGCCAAGGTCTACAATATCTGCCAAGAAATGTCGAGCCTGCCCAGATGGAATCGCATCGGCGACTTTTCTAGCCAAGTTGGTTGTGCCATTTACCCCTTTATCCTCGAGCTTGCTGTTTAAGTTTGCCACGTACAGCACAGGAAAAACATTGCCGTTAAACCTTGCTGGGGCAGCCGGCGAAGCGCTGATGCTAGGCATATAGACTTTGCCATTTTGAATGGTCGCGCCCCACAACTGATTCGGACTGGTTTTAACTGTGCCACGGTTTGTGCCATCGGGAACAAAACCACTGTCTAGTGCCTCGAGTCCAATGCCGAGTTCTTGACGCAGCGTACCAACATTAAAAAGCCGCACATTGCCAAGCCGACTGGTATCCGTCCCTTCGGCGTCTGGCACGGGCTTACCATAGAATTCTGGAATCACCACAGTTTCGTCGTTATCGTCGCTATTGCCATTATTGGTGACTGCTAAACCACGCGGATTCTTAATTGCCCAAGTGCCAATTCGGGTCATGTTTTTGGTGTCCCAAACCGAAACTCGAGACTGGGCAAATTCAGCGACAAATAACTTTGCACCGGTTGGTGACAATGCTACACCTGTTGGTTCAGAACCAACTTGTACCGTCCCAGAAACCACAAACGCACCACTTTTTAGACCCGAAACTCGAGTTACAGTGGCATCAGCGCGGTTTGCCACAAAAAATGTGTTGTCATCAGGGGCGATGACCACACTTGAAGGCTCATCCCCTGTTTTAAGGGTCGTGATTTTACGATTTGTGTCCATATCAAAGACCGATACAGAATCATCTTCGGGATTGACCATCACCACCCGAGCATCATCCGTGGTGATTGCCAGCGTCGCTGATTTACTCGAGCGAGGCAGCACTTTAGGATTATCCTGAGCCAAAGAATGAAGTTGTGTTGCAGCAATACCAACCAAACCAAGTGCGAGGAAACCAGTCAGCACTCGAGCAGCCGTGAATTTCATAAAACTCCTTAAGAACCTAGGGTCAAAGGTGAAAGGTTAAAGGGTTAAACTTTCCCCCTTTAACCTTATTATTTAATATCTCCGCAGACGATACCGCCGCCGATTCCGCCATCTGCACCAACGTCGCGTTGGTGGTATTGGATGTATTGGCTACCTGTTAATTTAGCAGTATCCACAGTTGTTTCGGCTGTGGCATTGCCACCCGCATCGGCAGCTAGGCGTAACAACACCAAAGCCACAGGACCTTGAGCCGCACATGCCCCATTATGCACATGACCAATATGATTGGTGTTTTTGGTTAGCCCTGTTACCGAAATAATGATCTTGGTTTTGCCATCGGTTTGGGCAACCAGTGTTGCCTCGCCTTTAGCGGTACTGGCAGAACCATCAGCAAAAGTAGCGAGGCTCGAGAGCGCAACTTTTTTGCCATTCACAGCAGCAGGAGCGCAAGCCGCAAAACCAAGGGAAAGTGCCGCAATAACAAACTTCTCGAGTAACTTCATAATGACCTCCTAAAATAGCTAGGGTTAAAGTTTTTTACCTTTACCCTTTGCCCTTCGCCTACCCTTACGGTTTGTACTGATCCAACCCACCAGCTTTTTCAAAAGCGGTAGTCAAAGCCGTTGATACAACCAATGGAGCGCTGTCTTTATTGCCCGGTAATGTCCCAGCAAAAACTTCGAGCATATCTAAGTAACCGTCTCCATCAGAATCTTTTTTCTCGGATAAGGTATCAAATAGGGCTTTGCTGATGTCACCACTCATATTATTTTGTAGTCGTTGTCCAAAAGTATTCCACGGAGCGCCACCATCGGCACTGACATGACAATAGGTGCAGCCAATACGGCTATTGGTCAGTTTGAATTGCTTAACCACTTGGTCGCGGTAAGAGCCGAAAGCACTGACTGAACCGAGTTGCGAGAGTCCGAAACCACCCATGACCAACAAGACTAGAATAAATCGAATTTTACCCATACTGCCCCCTAAATTGAAATTTCTAATACAGTCTAATACAAAAACGTCTCAATTGCGTCTCAATCAAGTTTTAGATGTGATAGACAGCCTCGAGCCGCACCGACCAAGTATAACGAACCAGCAATCAGCACTTTCTTTGTGGTGCTAGCGGCTGTAATCGCTGCCTCGAGACTGGTGTGTGCCGTGCCGCCATAGCTTCGGGCTAACTCGAGTGGGTCAACCCCTTGTGGACTGACCGAGACAAAATGCAGTTCGGTAGCCAATTCTAGCAGAGGCTCGAGAATTTCTGGGACACGCTTGCGGCTCATGGCGGCAAAAACCAAGGCAAATTTTTGTCCAGCTAAACTCGAGGCAAGTGCCTGAGCGCCGGCTGGATTGTGCGCTCCATCAAGGGTAAATTGACAATCATTAATGTTAATCGTCTCGAGTCGTCCAGCCCAAGTTGCTGCCAAAGCCGCTTCAACAGTATTTTCTGAGTATCCAAGTAAGCGCAGGGTTGCCACTGCCAAAGCTGCATTCTCGAGTTGATGTGTGCCTTGTAGCAGTGGAGCATGAGGTAGTAAAAATAGGGGATTGTTTTTCTCGAGAACATACAATGGCGCGTTTTTTTCCTTGGCAACGGCACGAATCAGGTCAAGAGCTTTGCCTTTGGCAGCAGTCAGGACTGGTACATCAGGGCGAATTCCACCTGCTTTTTCCCAAGCAATGTTCTCGAGAACAGTTGGGTAATCACCAATCCCAATTGTGGCTTCGTGGTCAAGGTCTATATTGGTGATAATCGTGGCTTGGACGTTCTCAATGCTCGAGGTGGCATCATGCCGAGCGCCTACGCCAGCTTCAATCACTGCCAAGTCCACAGCTTGGTCACAAAAATACTCGAGGGCTAGAACAAAAGTTAAATCAAAAAAAGCTGCATCGGTGGTGTGAATTTGCGCCCAATCTATAAACTCGAGAATGGCTTCTTTGGGAATTTGTTGCCCGTTTACTTCAATTCGTTCACGGTAATCTTCAAGGTGCGGCGAAGTAAAACGCCCAACGCGTAGACCACTGGCTTGCAAACCAGCCGCTAACATCGCGCAAGTGCTGCCTTTGCCATTTGTGCCAATCACATGAATCGTCTTCAGTGCCGTTTGCGGATGCCCACGTTGCTCGAGAAGTGCCAAAGTGCGAATTCCAGAACGCACATCACCGGCTCGAGTCCGAGCAAATAACCATTCTAGGGCAGTTTCATAAGTCATCGGCTCAAGGTGGTGGTGGTTTGTCATCTCGAGACGCGGAACTCTACCGCCCCAAGCGTTAAACTCATGCCTTCGGTTAATTGTGCAGTTTCATTTTCGGCTAGTTGCCGTCCATTAACAAAAGTACCATTGGTGCTGCCTAAATCGGTGATGCTTAAACTTTCACTGCGAACCTCAAGCTGAGCATGTTGCCCACTAATGCTGGCTTCTGGGATGACAATTTGATTCTCTTCGCTGCGCCCAAGCGTGACCGTACCAAATGGTAACTCGAGGGTTTCTGCGCCGCGTAATTTCCAATACTCGAGGGCTTTTGGAATGGGGATAACTCGAGCTTCTGGAATCGTAGGTGTTACTCGAGGCTCTGGAGTTGGAGTCACTTGAGGCTCTGGGATTTCTTCCTCTGCCCTTGGCGCACCCCCACCATCTTTAGTTTCAAACAAGAATTCTGTAGCACCAAATTTTATTGTGTCGCCATTGACCAAAGCGGCACTCGAGAGACTGTTACCATTGACCAGCACAGCCTCGCCGTTGTACATCCAACGCCCAGCATTAAAGTTAAATGTACCAAGGTTTAGTGCCAAGTTTTTCTCGCGGTACAAGCCAATGTCGTTACCATCGGAACGCCCGACCGTGACCACAGGTTTACCTAGAATGTACTGTTTACCTTCGTAAGCCCCAGTGGTAATTCCAGTCAGCCAAGCGGTTTTTAAGGCTTGCTGCACAAGTTGTAGCATGAGTCCAACCGCAAAGCCCAAGGCTGCAAATCCAAGTAAACGCCCCAATAATTCCAGCACCCCACTCGAGAATGCCCCACCCAACAGACTAAAAACCAGTCCGCCGACCACACCACCAACTGTGCCACCAATTGCGCCGCGAACAGCCTTTGCAGGGGATTTATCAGCTAGTCCAAGCACCCCACCTGCAATTGTGCCAACCACTGCCCAGCCAATCACCCGAGCGCCATCGCCAAAAATAGCAAAAAGCACTTGTCCTAGAAGCGCTCCGCCAATCCCAAGGAGCGCACTGGCTGGAATCACCCAGAGGAGGTCACGCCACCAACGTCCACGTAAACCAAGGGTGTTCTCGGCAATTAACAGCGCCCCACCAAGAAAAAGCGTCACCAAAGCCCCTAAAATCAGCGCATCGGCAAAGTTGCGGTTTCCTCCTGCGCCACTCGAGAAAAGATTGCGGATTTTGGCATCGGCTTTGCTAAACGCCGCCGCAAAATTACCAGAACTGGTCGGAAAAACCAGACTTGGGTCGCCCGTCAGGGTTTGCAAAAAACCAATGTCGGCATCCACTGTGCCAACCGCCACAATACGGTAGCCAGAGGCGCGTAAACTATTGGCAGTCGTTAGGGTGCGTGGCTTGGCGACTTCGGCAGGTTCGATGTTAGAACCCGGTTGACCATCGGTGAACAGTAAAATCACGCGGCTCGTACCGAGTTCGGCTGCGCCCAAAGACTGGGCGGCAGTTTCTAAACCAGATGCCATTTCGGTTGCACCGTTGGCTACAAATTGACCGATGGTATTTAAGTGCCGCCTTGTGTCCTTGGAGAATAAAGAAACTGTACTGGCATCACTCGAGAAACGGTTAATACTCATGCCCTCTAGGGCTGTATTGGTCTCGAGATTCTGACGCGCCACATAATCAGATGCCGCCCGTTTGACTTCCTCGAGTTTACCATCTTGCTCCATGCTACCGCTTGTGTCTATCAGCAGTGCCACGGCGACTTTGTTGTTTTCTGGGGCGTTATTGGTACGGGCAGGAAAAAGGACTTCAAACAAAATTGCACCAATCACACAGGCAATCGCACCAATAATTCCGTAAGTTAGGCTCGAGGCTTTCATGTCTATACTTTACGCGAATCTTTGCGCTTGAGTTTCGAGATGGGCTTGGTGCTGTCTGAAACAATGAAATTTGCTCACTCGAGCTTAAAACTTGTTTTGGATGTACACTAAAAGCATGAAAAAATTGATTGGTTTGAGCTTGATCTTGGGTTCTTTGTTGGTGGCTTGCCCTACGCCGCCCTATGTGCCGACCCTGACCAACGAAGCCAATACCCCTTTCTACGATGCAATCAATACAAAACGCCAAAGCGCTTCGGGTGGCACACCGATTAACTGTGCAGCATCGGGTTCGCAATTCCCCGCTAAGAATTTTACGACACCATCACCTAATTTGGTCTTAGATACGCAATTACAAAAAGCTGCTCATAATCATGCTGATTTTATGGCAAAAAATCATAAAACCGCCATGCCTTCAGACCCACACAATGGCGCGGGTGATGGTACGGTCTTAACTCGAGCCAAAGCCGCAGGATTTAACGGCTCGAGCCTAGGTGAAATCATGGCATTTGAATTTACTGAAACCAGTGCGGTGATTACTGCTTGGATTAACAGCACTGTCGGACACTGCCAAGTCTTTATGGATACCGACTTTAATCGTTATGGGGCGGCTATTGTGACCATACCAGACAACAACAAAAAATACTGGGTTGTTTCATTTGGGAAGCTCTGATTGTTTTGTCTCAAGTTTTACTGCCCCATCTAGGCTCGAGGCTGAACGGTGCTTGACCATCCGAACCCGTGAAGGCGTGACTTCGTTGGATAAACGCATATGGTTACGGGCTTTGTTGGCATCTCGCTCGAGAAACCAGACGGCTAAACCAAAGTGCAGTAATTTCTTGCCTTTTAATGGCGTTAGGGTTGTGGCGATTTGTCGCACTATCGGTAGTGAGAACACAAACTCGGTTTCGTTGGCTATTGCACTTGGTGATAATTCGGTTAGCCAGCCACCAAGCACCATTTTTTCGATGTCAGGGCTGACTTCACGGTTCAAAATCGCTTCCAGC
>JBEGTV010000049.1:0-10006 GCA_041179225.1 Deinococcota bacterium
GGGTTAGCTCGAGTAATTTATTTGCAGTATGCTTCATAAGTGAATTCCTTTCGGTTTGTTTTGACGCAATCACCGTATCGGAATTCACGCTTTCAAGCGCGGGTTAAAAGTTTTGACGTGTACTTAGGTCAAAAATACTTCTTCTGGAACATAGACGAAGTATCACTCTTGCAATCAAAAGACTATTTAATGCCCACTATTGCGGATGCGTTGCTCAAGCGCATCAAGTTCTGGCTCGAGTTCAGGGTCTTGGCTGGAATGCACCAAAAATTCCCAAGGCACAATTCGGCTTGTCCCAAGGCGCTCGGCACGCAAAACACTTTCTAGGTCGTCTACGGCGGTGGACAGTTCATCGTTGACAATCACATAATCAAACTTATGGTAATACTGCATATCTTCGGTGGCTCGAGATAGCCGCCGACCAATCACTTCTAGTGCATCTGTACCGCGTTTTAATAAGCGCTGACGTAACTTAGATAAATTGGGCGGAACGAGCTGCACTAGGACTGCTTCGGGCATCAAGCGTTTGACGTTCAGCGCTCCAATGCGTTCGACATCAAGAATCACATCGTTGCCAGCCTCGAGTTGCTGTTCGACTGGACGGCGCGGCGTTCCGTACATGTTCCCAACAAATTCAGCATGTTCCAAAAAACCTGTCGTCTCAAGTTCAAACATAAATTCTTCTCGAGTCTTAAAAAAATAATCCTTGCCGTCCACTTCGCCTTTGCGTTGGCTTCTGGTTGTCCAAGAAACACTAAAATACAAATTGTCATCTTGGCTTAGCACATATGATAAGACCGTGCCTTTACCAACGCCACTTGCCCCAGATAAAACAAATAAAATTCCTCGCCGCATTACACCCAGTCTAAACCAAATGGCGTACTCAAGGCTTAAGACGTTTGACTTTAATAAATTGGGAGTAGAATAAGTTCATGCCAGTGATCGCAGCTAATCATCAACTGATGCAATACCTCACACCCGAAGATAAATCCACTTTGGAACGCTTATGTCCACCGCGTAAATTCAAAAAAGGACAAGCCATTTATCGTTATCAAGACCGTGCCGACGACCTGTTTATTGTGCATTCAGGCAAAGTCAAAATCACCGCCCCAACTTCGGACGGTGGCGAACGAATCTTATCAGTTTTAGGACCTGGAGATTTTTTTGGCGAGAGCTTTTTAAGTGGTCAGGAACGCCACACCACCGACGCGGTAGCCCTAACCGAACCGGTGATTGCCAGTCCAGTTTGCATAGATAAAATTTTGGAACTGACCGCTAAGCAACCCACAATTGCGATTGCCTTGGCTCGAGTCTTAGCCCAACGTGTCCAAGAACTCGAGGCGCAACTTGAAGCCACAACTTCCCCCGTCACGGCAAGGGTCGGCGGGGCGCTAATGGCATTTGCCGAGCGTTTTGGCTTAAAAATAGCCGATAAAACCAATCTTAAGCTCGATTTAACCCACGAAGAACTGGCGGCTTTTGTCGGCAGTACCCGCGTGACTGTTACCAATGCCCTAGGCGAATTGCGCGACCTTGGCTTGGTGGTTGGTACACGAGGCGAATACGAAATTAACTTACCAGCTTTACGTGAATACGTCGAATCCGCAAGTTTTGTTTAAGTTCTTTTCACGCAAAAAGCATTCATGAAGCGTTAAGCTATGACCCATGAAACAATTATGGGTCATATTTTTTGCCGTCCTATTCTCGAGTTCACAAGCGCAAGCCCCACGAGCCAATTTACAAAGTTACAGCATTGTGAAAACTTATCAGCACGACCCAAAATCCTACACCCAAGGTTTAGTCTGGAATGGCAAAGGATTCTTTGAAAGCAGTGGCGGGTACAGCACCAGCACTTTGCGCGAAACCACGCTCGAAGGACAAGTTCTTAAAAATATCGCAGTAGACCCAAAAGTATTTGCCGAAGGCTTAGCTTGGCTCGGCGGCAAACTCTACCAATTAACTTGGACAGACAAAAAAGCCTTTGTCTACAACGCCAACACCTTTAAGCTCGAGGGAACACGCAGTTACCAAACCGAAGGGTGGGGCTTAACCACTGACGGCAAAAGCCTGATTTTATCCGACGGCACAGACCAAATTTATTTCCTCGAGCCGAGTACATTTAAGGTCATTCGCAGCATCAAAATCAGTAATGCAGGTTCGGAAATCAGAAACCTCAACGAACTCGAGTGGATTGAAGGCGAAATCTGGGCAAACATTTGGCAAACCGATTTAATTGCTCGAATAGACCCAAAAACTGGTGTCATCAAAGCCTTTATTAACATGGCGGGTTTGCGCCCCGATGCAACATTTGGTAATTCGGATGCAGTGCTAAACGGAATTGCCTACGATGCTAAAAGCAAACGCATTTTTGTGACAGGTAAACTCTGGGATAAGCTATTTGAAATTAAAGTCAAGTGATTCGTGTGTTATCATAACGACAATGTTTCGCTTTATAGATTTGTTTGCTGGAATTGGTGGTTTCCGAGTTGCTCTCGAGTCAGTGGGCGGTATTTGTGTTGCTTCTGCCGAAATCAACGCCCAAGCTACCCTAGTCTACCGTACAAATTGGATTAAAGACGAACTAAATCATAACTTAGGCGATATTTCAAAACTGAGTTTATTACCAGAACACGACTTGATGGTTGGTGGCGTACCGTGTCAACCGTGGTCAATTGCGGGACAAAACAAAGGTTTTGATGACCCTCGAGGGCAACTTTGGGGTGATGTGATTCGCTTAGTCGAATTTAACCGCCCAAAAGGATTTATTTTTGAGAATGTCAAAGGCATGGTAGACCCCAGACACACCGATTGTCTCGAAGCTATTTTGTCTTCGTTTAGGGAATTGGGCTACCAAGTCCAAGCAAAATTACTAAATGCTTTTGATTATGGCGTTCCACAAAATCGAGACCGTGTTTTTGTGGTTGGGACTCGTACAGATTGCACGCAGTCGGCTTTTTTTTATCCGCCCTACCAAGAAAACAAGTTACGCTTACATGATATTTTTGACATTGAAGCACCAAAAGAACTAACCCCAGAAATCGAATTAGAACGCGATTTATTTGGTGAGCGTATTGGCATGGGCTTTAATAAACTCACGCCAAAAGACCAATACAACGAATTTTTTATCCTTAACGATTTACGCCACGGACCAACCAGTATTCATTCGTGGGAAATCTATGACACCACAAACCGCGAAAAAATGATTTGCCTAACTCATCTTCGCAATCGTCGGAATAAAAAATTTGGCGACCTAGACGGCAGTCCGCTCAGTTATGTACAGTTGCTTGAACTGATACCAGATTTGCAAGAAATAGAACTCGAGAATTTAGTCGAAAAAAGATTTTCATAAAAACTGAAAATGATGGATTTGAATTTCTAAATCGGCGAATGTCGAGCGGAATTAACGGCACATACCGAATTTTCTTACCAACTGCCCGTTTTTTTGGTACGCTCACGGCTCGAGGCATGAATGATGAAATTGCCCAAATTGCTATGGCTGGCGATACACCAGCCGAAACAATCCTTATGGACAAAAAGCCGATTATGTTTGGACTTTTCCAGCCCGTTGGTTTGACATGCGACAAGACGAAGTGGTTTTAATTGGCGCGGAGTTCTGGGATAAAATTGGTGGTATTGGTACTTATGCAGCCTTTATCGAAGCTATAACCGAAATTGGTTTACCCTACAAAGAACGAATTTACCGCGAATTCTTAGGGATTGAACCACTCGAGCAAGCCTCTGAGCCTGTATTTTAGTGTTGTATTGTCATGCTTGGATAAAACTCGTCAGTATCGATTGCAGTTTTTTCTAAAAGCCATGCTTGTATGCAGTCGCGTACTTCAGCAATCATTTCAATATCCCAGTCCAATTCAACATTTGTTGTGTTTAAGTTGTTTAGTACATCAAAAATTTGTGAATCAACAAAATCTTGGCGTTCAAGCTGTGCATCTGTCAGTTCCATAAATTTCTCCGTAAGTTTACGACTATCCAGATATTTTATCGTGATTCCTAAGTTGGTGTTAAGTTGGTTTCTATTGAATGCCCACCTTGCTTGGGAATAAGCGAAACATGCAATTCAAAGTCAAGGGCTTGGGCAATTCGTGCTAGTGTCCGAAGTTCTACTCGTCCGCTTGATTTTTCGATTTGCACAAGTTGAGGATGTTTCATACCCGCATGAGCCGCAGCTTCTCGTAGTGTAAAGCCCCTTTGTTGACGGGCTGCAACCATTAGTTCTTTTAGATTGGCTGCAAAAATAATTTCTTCAAACATGGTGTCAATTTCTGTAACATCAGTCACGGCTTTAGGCAATGGAGTAGAGGTTTTTTTGCGACGAATTATTGGCTGGTCATGCGGCAATGTGGCAAGATGGGCAAGGGCTTGTTCAGGTGTAATTTTCATAGTACCTCCACTAAGTTTCGTTTCTTTTATGACGCTTAGCCGTTTGGATGGGTGGAAAAACTTCATAACCTTCCATCCAATGCCATGCGATAAAAGCGGTTCTTTTAAGCATTTTTAGATTTGTGGTGATACCCGTTTTTACTTCTGCGGCGCACACATGAAATTCTTGTTCATCAGCACGATACAAATAAACCCTTGCGCCACCAGCTTCACCACCACGGCTTTTGGTTTTTAACTCGAGAATTGGATAGCCTGTGATACCGTTCAAATAACGACTTTCTGTACCGTTTAATAAAAGGTCTTTTAACATTTTGCCAATTGCCCGCATTCCAAGTAATTTCCGAGATTCAGCAAGTGACCTCATATCACTAATGAATGGGGGTTCGTCCTCGAGTTTTTCTGGAAGATGAGGATACCGAATAACTGCCACATGGGTAGTGTAGAGTAAGAACAATTGGTATGTCAAGGCTTACCAAATAAATTACTCGAGACTATAACCGCCCCGCTTCAATAATACTTTTCAAAAAGGCTTGAGTACGTGGTTTTTTTGGCGCACTAAAAATTTGTTCTGGTGTGCCTTCTTCATGCACTACACCTTGGTATAAAAAACACACTTTGCTCGAGACTTCTTTGGCAAAACCCATTTCGTGGGTCGCAAGCAGCATCGTCATGCCTTCACTTGCCAGTTCGCGCACCAAATCCAGCACTTCTGCCACCAATTCAGGGTCTAATGCCGAAGTAATTTCGTCGAGTAACATTAGCATTGGCTGCATGGCAAGCGCTCTGGCAATTGCCACCCGTTGTTGCTGCCCACCGCTTAATTGGTCTGGGTAGGCTTTGGCTTTCTGCTCGAGTTGCACCCGTTTTAAGAGTTCATAGGCTCGAGCTTCAGCTTCGGCTTTGCTTAAAGCCAGCACTTGTCGTGGGGCTAAACAAATGTTCTCGAGGACGCTCATGTGTGGGAATAAGTTAAAGCTCTGGAAGACAATTCCAACGTCGCGGCGTAAACGATTTACGTCTACCCCAGCCCCAGAAACCCTGTCACCTAGTATTTGAATTTCGCCCCCGCTTATTGGCTCGAGTCCGTTAATGCAGCGCAATAAGGTACTTTTACCGCAACCCGAAGCGCCAATTAAGCAGACCACATCATGTTCTTCAATACTTAAATTTAAGCCACGCAGTACCTCGAGCGACCCAAAGCGCTTGACAACACCGCGCATCTCGAGAAAACTCATTTTGCCCCTCTGGTTTTTCTTGCATCCTGTTCGAGTAACCTGTCCACTAACCGAGCTTGTGGAATAGTGATGAGAACAAAAAGTATGGCAACAATGGTGACTGTCGAGAGGTTGAAATTATTAGAGGCTAAAATTCGGGCTTGGTTAAAAGCATCTATTGTACCAATGACATTGACCAGTGCAGTGTCTTTTTGCAGTCCTACAAAGTCATTTAAGAGCGGCGGGATGATTCGCCGCACAGCCTGAGGCACGATCACAAAGCGCATGGTTTGAAAAAAATTCAGTCCTAGACTTCGGGCTGCCATCATTTGGCTTGGGTGAATACTTTCGATACCTGCACGGTAAACCTCGGCAACATATGCGCCGTAAGTCAGGGTTAAAGCAAAAATGGCGTACCAAACGGGTGATAAATCTCCTAGAATTGGAATTCCTGTCAGTGGTAAACCAAAACCAATCAGATAAATCGTAATTACGCTAGGTAAGCCCCGAAAGGCATCGGTGTAGAAGGTGGCAAGTAAACGAATCGGTTGTCCAGCCTCACCAGGAATCATTCGGGCAAGTGCTACGATCAACGCCCAAATTAGAATGAACACTTGGGCAACCATAAAAATAAAAACATTGGTCAGGAATGCCTGTCCGACCAAACCAGCTTTCTCGAGCATGAGGTCGAGCTTAAAAAAAGTTGAACCTACCGCCACATCTTTAGCAATAATAAACCAAAGCCCTGTGAACCCAAGCAGTATAAAAATGGCATAGCCTATCGAAAACCAAGCTGTGTTACTCGAGTCCGCCGTGGCAACTCGAGCAGCAATTAAATCCTGTTTTTGTAAATAACCCTTGGCTCGAGTGGCTGCTTTTGCACTCTTAAAAGCTGGAATAAACAACCAGAGCGGTATCAGCACTAAAATTCCTAATCCCAACCAAGCCCATATTGGCAATGCCGCGACTCGAGGCAGCATTTCTGACCAGTAAACGTTTTTTTCATTGGCGTTGGTGATTTTTTCTTCAGTCACACCAGCCAAAACCAAAGCCAATTGCCAAATCACCCACCACGTAAAAAGGGTGGTCAGACTCGAAACAAGTAAAGCTGCCAATGAAATTGGCATGGCACTTTTTGGAATACTTGGGGCGCGGAAACGCGCAGAACGGTCAGTCATAGGACAGATGAAAAAGACAGGTTAAAAAGTGAAAGGGCAAAAAGGTAAAAGTTTAACCCTTTCACCTTTTAACCTTTTTACCCTGCTCTTAGGGTCTGAAGTATTTAATTTTCAGTGGGTCTACGCCCCATTCTTTGGAAAGGTACTGCCCGACGAGTTCGCCAACTGTTCCGTCTTTAAGCATTTCTTTAAGAATCGCATCAATGATTTTGTTGTTGCCGTTTGCTTTGGGGAATAACGCGCCGTAGCTCTCGCCTGTTTTGTATTGTCCAACCACTTCAAATTTTCCAGCCGATTGCTTGGCTTGTGATAAGACAATGCTGGTATCAGTCATGGCAATGTCTACTTGTTTAGCTTGTAATGCCACAAACATTCCGGGCGTATCTGGAAAGACTTTCAAGTTCTTAATTTTGAGGTTGGTACGAGCAAAGTTTTCGCCCGTTGTGCCTTGTTGCACACCGACTTTGGCGGTTTTGATGCTTTTTTCGTCCACCTTGAAGCCTTTACGCACCATCACACCAATGTCGCTCGAGAAGTAAGGTGTGCTGAATTCCACGACTTTCTTTCGTTCGGCAGTAATGGAAATTTGGCTCATGGCAAGGTCAAAGTCCTTGGTTTGTCCAGCCACAAGTCCGTCCCAAGCCACGTTTTGAACCACGACTTTCTCGAGTCCAGCCCGATGAGCAAGGTTAGCCGCCATGCAGTATTCAACTCCGCTTTTAATCAGTTCAGGCGAGTCGCCATTCCAAAATCCGGGGCTAGGCAGGTTAGTTTGTACCGTTAATTGCCCTGCAATGGCTGGGGTAAATTTCATTGATCCCATCGTCCCATAAATCGTGCAATCGCCGTACTTGACCATATTCTGAGCGCCAGTTGTCAAACTTAGTGCGGTTAGTCCCACAAAACCAAGGGCTGCCAATATTTGTACTTTCATTCTTCCTCCTAATGAACGTTCAACAGAATACCGTAAAAAAGCTAAGGTCAGCGCAACTCCACCAACCAATCTGCACCGCTCGAGATTCCATAATTTGCTGCAAAATACTAAGAATTTATGGCAAGCGCGGCTTGTTGAGTGACTTATACTCGAGTGTCAGTATAATCTTTTATATGAGGTCTCTAACTTGAATACTCTTAAACCCGTGGCATTTCTTGGCACAGAAGCCCAGAATATAGTCACTACCTTATATAAACTCGAGGCACAGTTCTTACCTACGCTTGTGCCAACCACAGCCAAACTCGAGCGGGTGGTGCAGGGACTCGAGCCATTGGGATTTTTAGGGGCGGTTTTTGTGGGAGGTGCTTCCACCGAAGCGATGCGTTTTGTGGATGGTTTCTCGAGCAGTGCCGAACGAGACGGGGGCTTAGATGCCATCAGTGTGACTCGAGGTACGCAAGGTTCGCACACCTTAGAAGATGGGTTATTAGCAACCCTTGAATCCATAAAGTACCGTGGTTTTGGGGCAAATGCGGTGGTGTTAGGTGGCGGGGCTACTGCCAGTGCCGCCGTGCAAATTGCAAGGGCTGGCGTAAAAAGTCTAACGATTGCTGCCCCAGACCGTCCTCATGCCGAACGACTTGCTAAGTTTGCTCCTGCGGGGGTGATGGTTCGCAGTATTTCCTTAGAAGAACCAGCTTTTTTAGAGGCACTTGAACGAGCCGATTTACTGCTGATTTGCGACCCTAAACTTCGCCTCGAACCTAGGTTATTGCAGCCGTATCACACCTTAGTTGAAATTGCAGGTGAGACTTCTTTGGCAGTGGCACTGGAACGCATTGGCGGGCAAGTTGTGGCGCATAAAAAAGTTCGGGCTTTTCATTTATCAGCCCAATTAGAATTTGTGACTGGGCGTAAACTCAAACTCGAGGGGCTGATTTAACGAATTTTTGATCTTTACCAGTTACACTATGTCTATGAAACCGTTTCTTGCCATACTTGCCCTGATGCTCCTTTTGGTGGCTTGCCCAGTACAACCCCCTACAATCTCGAGTTTTACCGCCGATAAAGTCAACTTGCCATTTGGCGGTGGCAATGTCACTTTTTCTTGGGTCACTGAACGCGCCTCGAGCCTGAGCTTAAATTTAGAAGATGTCACAGGGTTAAGCACTAAAAATTTAATGGTCTCGAGCAGTGCGATTTTTACCTTAACGGCAAGTAACACAGGTGGCAGTGTCACAAAAACCGTTGAGATTATTGTTGCTCCCGCTCCACCAGTCATCTCGAGTTTTACAGCAAGTCTAAGCACATTGCCGTTTGGTGGTGGAAAAGTGACCTTAAATTGGGCAACCGAAAATACCAACGCCCTAAGTTTAGATAGTGTTGCTGTAACGGGTACAACCAGTCTCGAGGTTAGCGTTACCAACAGCAAAACCTTTACACTTACGGCTACAGGCATTGGTGGTACAACTTCTAAAACCGTGGGAATTTTCGTGCTGGATGACGTTCCAGTGATTAGCAGTTTTACCGCCACACCAGACACCCTCGAGACTGGACTTGTCACCCTTGCATGGCAATCTTTAGGAGCGACAACCCTGAGTATTTCACCAAGTATTGGCATTGTCACGGGCAGCAGCGTTGAAACCAACATTTCAAAAACCACAACTTTTACTTTAACGGCAACCAATAATGGTGGCAGTACCACAAAAACCGTGCTGGTCGCCAGTACCGCCATCTCGAGTACCGCCCTTGGTCTGGTCAATTTGGCGTGGGATACCAATAAACGCAACGCCGAAACCGATTCGAGTGGACAGGTCAGTTTCTTGCCACTGACTTATTCGGATATTGATTTTGTTTCTGGGGGGGTGCGCTACTTAACCGCTACTTATCAGGTTACTAATCTTGGCACGCAACCGCTCGAGAATTTGGCGTTGCGAGCCGTGGCAAAAACAGGCAATATTGGTGAGACTGCCGCTTTTGATATTCGGGCTTTTCCAGATGCCAATAATCCAGATGGCGCATTGTACACAGATGCCAGTGCAGGGCAGCAAATAGTGCCTGTGCATGGGATGCAGCTTGGGGCAACCACACCTGTTCCCGACGAAAACGCTGCGGATTTTCAAGGGTATCGTTTAGCGGAGAGTAACGCCCTGCAAACTTCGACTCGAAGCACTGGTTTGTTGGGAATGAATGAGAGTGTTTTAGATTATGCGTATAGTATTAAAAACAATTTGAACCGACGACTCGAGGTAGGCGGAACTGGGCTAGTGAGTGTGGCTGTT
>JBEGTV010000050.1:0-9796 GCA_041179225.1 Deinococcota bacterium
TACTGGTCATGGCCTTGTTCAGGGCGCGTTTGGTTAGCCCAATGGTAAGGGTTGGACCTGATGCTAGTTTTTCCGCCAGTTCGGTGACTCGAGCCATAAAGTCTGTGTCTGGGTAAACCCGTTCACACAGCCCCATACTGTACGCATCTTCGGCTTTGACTTTTTCGGCGTTGATCATCAGGTCAAATGCACGGTTATAGCCCACCAAACGCGGCAAGAACCATGTGCTGCCCGCATCTGGAATCAAGGCAATGCCACTGAATGCCTCGACAAACACTGCACTTTCGGCAAAGACTCGAATGTCCCCAGCCAAAGCAATACTTGCCCCAGCCCCAGCCGCCATACCATTGACGGCTGTCACCACTGGTTTAGCGATTGAACGCATCTTTGAAACCACTGGTCTGAAAGTTCTATCCAGATGCTCTTTTAAGCTGCCACGAATCCCAGCTTTTAAGTCTGCCCCACTGCAAAAACCACGTCCGTTACCTGTCACCACTATGCAACGCACATTTTCATCGCGTTCGGCTTGGGTTAGGGCTTGCGCCATTGCCGAAAGCATTTCTTCATTAGCTGCATTTAAGGACTCGGGGCGGTTCATGGCGAGATAAAAAACGTTATTCTCGAGCCGTGTAGCGATAGTATTAGACATTTTGAACTCCTTTGGAAGAACACAGGAAACGGGACACAACAAAACCAAGTTAAATTTAGATTTTTAATTCTACTCCTCCAGACGGTAGCCAATAACCAATGGAAACAAAAGAATCTTATTTGGTTCTTGTAGTTTAACCCAAGTTGGAATGTTCCAATTCGTCACAGTTTTTTGTCGAGCGGTTATAGGTATAAGCCGCGAGTCTAACCTCAGCGCCTAGGTACGAGAATTCAAGCTAATTGTTTACCTAGGATCGTATACGACACAAGTCCGGGCGTAAAAACAACCGAATCAAGCAAGGTTTTATAGCCGTTTTTACGATAGAACTCGAGGGCAGGTCTGTTATTAACTTGGGTACTCAATACAACTTTTGGGTGGGTCACATTTTGCAACAAAGCATCATGGAGCGATTGTGCTATACCTTGTCGCTGAGCGGCTTGCAGTACCGCCAATTCCACCAAACACCACGTTTGAGAAAGTTCCACCAAACCAAGCAAACGATCATGCCACCACTGCCCAGCTTCAACACGCGAACCAAAAGCAAAACCCTGTACCACCCCAAGTTCATCCCGAGCCAGCAAACCCTGCCACTCTGGGAATGTGGTCTGGCGCAAAAAGAATTCAATACTCGCCGCCGTTGGTTCAACATTTCCACCCCAAACCCGTTGATACACACTCACTACCTCGAGAAAAGCAGGGGTATGCGGATAAAACGGCTCGAGGGTAAAAGACATCGGTCAGTATCTTAAATGAAAAATGGCAACCAAAACTGATTGCCATTTTACACTTTGGTGGAGGTGGAGGGATTCGAACCCACGACATCCTGCTTGCAAAGCAGGCGCTCTCCCTCTGAGCTACACCCCCAAGCGCCTGAGGAGTGTAACAGGCACATGGCGTTCCGTCAAGGGGTTGTTTTTCTTGCCCTCCCATTTTTACCCAGCACAGCCTATTCAGGTTCACCAATAATATCTCGAGCATCTTCAAAACATACTTCCGGCACGTACAACATCACATCACCTTGGTATGCGCCTGCTTCTACTTCGATCACATTATTGCCCATAACCCAACCAAATGGGGTTCTTAGGACACTAGGGATACCTTCAGGGTCGAGCATTCTTCGCAATGATTCAGCGATTGGTCGTGGTTGAGTCTCGAGATAAACCCATGTGTTGCCGCCTAAAGTGACTGGTTCGGTCATGGGTTATTGTACTGCTTTTGCCCTTGACGAAATCATCGGGTTTGTGGTTACAATTAGCATAGATGCTTCTGACTGCACGAGCTTGACCGCACAAGACAACCCCAAAACGGGGGTTTGTCTTGTGCGAATCACTCGAGAATATGGTCAGAAGTTTTTTTATGTCCACTCGAGTTTCGTGTTTGTCAAAAAGGAATTTTATGATAAAACCACTCGAGCAAGTTCTATTGACCCCCGGTCCCACGCCTATAGAGCCTCATGCCCAAAAAGCCTTGTCGTTTGCAATGCGTGGGCATATGGATCCCGAGGTTTTTGCTTTGAATACAAGAGTACAGCAAAATCTTAAAGTTTTGTACGGCACAGATGATTCGGCGTTTACGTGTTTACTAGCGGGTACAGGTAGCCTTGGCATGGAAGCTGGGTTCGTGAATTTACTCGAGCCACAAGATAAGGTTTTAATTTGTGCCAATGGCAGTTTTGGTTTTCGCATGGCAGAAATGTGCGAACGCATTGGGGCGCAAGTCACGATTGTCAAAGCCCCAATTGGTCAAGCCATTCAACTTGAGGATGTTAAAACCGCACTCGAGGCAGATTCGTTTAAGCTCGTAGCTGTGGTGCATGGAGAAACCAGTACAGGCGTACTGAATCCAGCCGTACAAATCGCAAAACTTGCGAAGTCCTATGGTTGTTTAGTGACCGTAGATGCAGTCACCACGGCTGGAATGATGCCGTATCATATGAATGATTGGGGAATTGATTATGCCTACACGGGTAGCCAAAAGTGCTTAAGCGCCCCTCCTGGGGTTGCACCAGTAGCATTTTCAAAAACTGCAATACTAGCCGTGGAGAATCGCAAATCAAAAGTGCCGCTCTGGTACGCTGATCTCGAGGGGCTGCAAGCCTACTGGAATCGTCAGGAGTATCATCACACTGTGCCTGTGCAATTGCATTATGCTTTAGATGCTGCTTTAACGGCTGCCCTTGCCGAAGGTTTAGAAACTCGAGAACGCCGTGTGAAAGAAGTTGGTGCTGCTGCGCTTGCAGCGCTGGAGACGATTGGATTCTCGGCATATGTAGAAAACCCTTCAGATCGGCTTCCAACAGTCTTGGCGGTGCGTTTACCAAAATCTGTGCAAGATGTGCCTGTGCGTTCTGGTTTACGTGAACATGGAGTGATCGTGACCGGTGGGCTAGGAGAAACCGCAGGGAAAATATGGCGACTTGGGTTAATGGGCGAATCAGCAAAACCCGCGATTTATCATCGGTTCTTTGATGCGCTCGAGAAAGTAACAGAGTCAAAGGGTTTAATTTCGGTGTTTGACTCCCACCTTGGTGTTGGGGCATAAAAAAACCGTAGGGACACAAGATGTCCCTACGGTAGACCATTTAATCAGCTTTTTTAGTGCGGTAGCTCGTACCAAAGCGCTTAGTAAATTTCTCGACACGACCTTCAGTATCTAAAAAGCGTTGTTGACCTGTCCAGTGTGGGTGTACACCACTCCAGACATCCACATGGATTTCTGGTTTGACGCTGTATGTTTCCATAACCACTTCGCCGTTGTAAATAATTTTACAAGGAACCATTTTTGGGTGTAAATCTTTTTTCATCTTATAGACTCCAATTCGCAACTTCAAAGCTGCGTTCGCCTCACGATTTCCGACCGTGAGGGAGTTCAAGCACTTCCATTTTGGAATGTACCGCCTCGCATTTCGCTCGAGAACACGGCTGTTTTAAGACAGCGCGGGGGAGTTTAGCATCTAAAGGCCTGACTTTCAAGGCGTTCAATTTTAGCTAAAAAAATTGGTGAGTTTCATCCCTCGAGCAAAGGTGAGTTTCATCCCTCGAGCAAAAGGTTAGCGTATTTGACCAGTAATTTTTTTGCCCCAGCGTTTTCAAAATGAATCATCGCTTCTAGCCTATCGCCGATGCCCGTCACTGCCAGCACTTTGCCAAGACCAAATTTTGGATGTTTTACACGTTCGCCACCCTTTAAGCTCAGCACCGCTCCACCAGCCGCCTCGAGTTTGGCTTGTAGGGCTGGCGGAGTGCGTTGTGGGTCAATTCTTGCACCGTAGGGTTCGTTGAATAAGTTCACTTGTGCCATCAGGTCTTGGGGAATGTCACGCAAGAACCTAGATTCTTCACTGGGCATGGTTTTGCCGTACACTTGCCGAGATTCCGCCATCGTAATCCAAAGCCGTTCCATTGCTCTGGTAATGCCCACATACAATAAACGCCGTTCTTCTTCGATACCGCCAGCTTCAACAATACTCGAGCGGTGTGGTAAAAGCCCGTCTTCAAAACCGACCAAGAAAATGTTTTCAAACTCGAGACCTTTAGCATTGTGAAAGGTCATCATCGTGACGCAATCTTCGGGCGTGTTTTTATTGTCGCGTTTAGTTCGCATGTCATCGACGCTACTCAGAAGCGCCGAATCATCTAAAAACTCGAGAATCGTGCCGTGGTTCTCGCCGTCCCATTCGGCGGCGGCATTGACCAGTTCGTTAATGTTTTCTAAACGCGCTTCGGTTTCAAATTTATTGGTTTTAATTTCTGTTTCAAGCATGGCTTTGTAACCTGTTACGTCAATCACCAGCCTAAAGAATTCCTCGGCACTGTGGGCTGATGAATACTCGGATAACTCGAGAATTAGCTTTCCAAACTCCTCGCACTTGTTGCCGCCACGCTCAAGAATTTCATCGCCTTTTAAGAGTGCGGTTAAAAGTGAAGTGTTACTGATTTTTGCCCAAGTCTCGAGTTTTTCTAAACTGGTGTCGCCAATGCCGCGCCGAGGGCGTTTCATAGCCCGTTTAATTGCCAAGTCATCTGAATTGTTGACGGCTGCACGGGCATACGATAACAAATCCTTAATTTCTTGGCGGTCATAAAACGACATGCCCCCCACGATTTTACTCGGCACACCAGAACGCATCAGGCGCTCCTCGAGAACCCGACTTTGGGCATTGGTGCGGTACAAAATCGCTATTTTCTTGTACTCAGAGCCGCTTCCTCGCAAGGCTTCGATGCGGTTGGTCACAAATTCGGCTTCGGCGCGGTGGTCTGGCGCTCGGTAAAAACGCACGGGTTCACCGGCTGGTTTAACCGCCACCAAGTTCTTCTCGAGCCGTTCAGCATTGTGTTTAATTAAGGCATTGGCAATCTCGAGAACCCGTGCGTTGCTGCGGTAATTGGCTTCGAGGCGATAAATTGCGGCATCGGGGTAATCTTTTTGAAAATCGAGGATATTTTGAATATCTGCGCCACGAAAAGCATAGATACTCTGGTCGGGATCGCCAATCACAATTAGATTGCGGTATTTTTCGGATAATAAACGGGTTATTTCGTACTGAACTTTGTTGGTGTCTTGGTACTCGTCCACATGGGCAAAAACCGCTCGGTTCTGGATTCGCTCGAGAACATCCTCGCGTTCCTGAAAGAGTTTTACGGTCATCACCAGTAAATCCCCAAAGTCAATTGCATTGGCACGGCGCATGGCGCTCTCGTAACGCCTAAAACCTTCGACAACAACATCCTTGGGCATTCCAGACATGTACTCTTCGCCTTGCACCCCAAGGTCTTGCGGAGTCCAGAGGTTTGATTTAGCACGGTCAATGATGCCACGCAAATAACGCGGGTTGTAATCTCCTGCCCCAGAAATCCCCTCGAGAATCGTTTTTAGAATATCCAATTGGTCTGAATCATCATAAATCACAAAACCGGTCTTAAGACCCACGAATTCGCCATATGAACGCAAAATTCGTACACCAGCACTGTGAAAAGTCGTGACCCAAATCTGTTCGGCGTGTTTACCGATTAAATGATTAACCCGTTCTTTGAGTTCGCCAGCCGCTTTATTGGTAAAGGTCACCGCCAAAATTTCGTTTGGATAGACCCCGTGTGCCTCCATCAAATAGGCGATGCGGCGCACTACTGTACTGGTTTTGCCCGCTCCAGCCCCAGCCACCACCAAGGCAGGACCGTGCAAGTGTTCGGCAGCCGCTCGTTGTGCGGGATTAAGTGAATCAAGAAGAGAAGAATCAGCCATAAAGCCACACAGTATAACCTGAGTTTTCTTGTGTAAACATAAATGAGCTTGTATACTCTAGGCATAGTGATAAATCTCAGTAAAAAGTCAATTATACTCATTGATAAGTACAGAAAAATTCACGGGATTCGCACTCGAAAAGTTGCCTTCAACAGAATGATTATGTCGTTGCCACTAGAAGAACTAACTGCTGTGTCCTCACAAGAAAATACATTTGAAACTCGAGAATTAAAACCCTTGTGAAGTGGATATGAACTCGAAAAACTTAAGCCGTTAGCATAACCAATTTACAACTCGAGTGGCTGCGTGATAACTCGCCCATGCTGTGGCGGTCACGAGGGCTGAGTCCTCTGGGTAGTATTTGCGGTATTGGTCTATGAAGCTTGAATCGAGTTGATACGCCGCAAAAGCCGTTAGTAACACCAATTTTGCTGATGCTTGGTGTTCGTCTGACAGGTCTTTAACCATTTCATTGACCCATTGGCGTGATAATCCCATGTGCTGACCACGCCATTCCTTTATTTTTTGCAACACAAAGACTTGTACCTCGAGTGGCAGGGCAATATGTATGGTGGCTTGTAGCGTGTGGTGCAAATGACTGAGCGCAACAGCGATATTGGTATTTTGCATAAACTCGAGGTGCTTGGGTAGCTCGTATGTTTCTAAAAACTCGAGCGATAATCCGGCTTTGTTGGGTTTGGTTAAGACAAATTTTTCAAACACCCAACTCATCAGTTTTAAGTATGGTTGTTTGAATTGCCCAAAAGCAACCCAAGCCGAATCTATCAGTAATGCGTTGCTCATACGGTTGATGTATTGCCAGAGCAGCACCGCCGCGATGTATTCACTCATTTGTTCTGGTTTGAATGGTGGGTTTTTGAGGGCTGGGTCGTCTGGGTTTTGGGTTGCTTTTGCCCATTGTGCTATTTCTTGGTTTTGGCTGGTATTGGCAAGCGCGGTGCTGTGCGCTTCGATGCACCACGGACACTGGTTTTGTTCGGCAATCACAAGGGCAATTGTTTCTAGGTCAACTCGAGGGACACGGCTGGCGATTTGTGTTTCACGAAATAATGCCCAGATTCCAGCCAGTAATTTGGGGACACTCGAGTGAATTAAAAAAGGTCCGTGTACTCCAGCGTTTTCTTGGTTCATTTGCCTGTAAATGCGTTTGACTAAGCCAGTGGCTTGGGCGGGTTCGATAACGTGCAAATTGTATTTTACAAATTTTGACATGATTTACTCCTTGATGCTGGCTAATTGCCAAATGGCAAAACCAGCCACGATAACAGCAATGCCAGTCACACCGATTACGCCACTTGGGGTCAGGGCTAACCAGCCGCTAAGTAAAACAATCAGGCTCGAGATGACCCAGAGCGTATCGAGGATAATCGCTAGTTTTGCGACTAGAATTTGTTTGCTTTGAATGCCATACCAGAGAATGCCCACAAAACCAAGTAAGGCAACAGCCACAAGTCTAAGCATCAGTTCGTTTAATCCACTGGCACTGGCAATGGTCGTGGTAAAAAGTAGAAATGTAATGGCGGATAAACTCGAGAAGATTAAGTTGCCTAACATTGCGGTGCGTAATTTCATGGGTTTAGTCCTTTCCACTCTTCAAGATGACGAAAAATCGCGTTTCTGGCAACCAGAAAATACTGGTTGTCACGGCTAAGTTGGTAGCTTAGGTTGGCACTGAGTAAAAACGCATGGAGTTCAAAAGCCATTTGTTCAGATGGTAAACTGGTAACGAGTTGCTGTGAATCTTGGGCTTTTCTGATTCGTTCGATTAAAACAAAAACTGCACTCGAGACTAGCTGCATAAGATGGTTGCGGACGATTCCGGGTTTACCATCCAGTTCGCTGCTGGCAGACATAAAAACACAACCGCCGGGGAAGGTCTCTGACTCGAGGTAGTGAAGCCACTGCTCGAGTAGGTGTTGGAGTTGGGCAAAAGCACTTAAATCTGGTGGAGCAGTCAGGCACGGCGAAAAAATTGTCCAAGCTGTATCGAGCGTAGCGATTTGCAGTTCTTCTTTTGAACCAAAATGGGCAAAGACTCCGCTTTTACTCATGCCCTGAATTTGTGCGAGGCTGTTGATGCTTAAACCCGCTAAGCCTTCAATCGAGGCGATTCGGACAGCGTTCTCGAGGATGTGGGCGCGAGTGGATTGTTTTTTAGAGGTCTCCATAAATCAATTATAGCACGAACGTTCGTGCTATAATGTCGTCGTGACAACACGACCCATCAAATCAAATTAGCGCAATTTCGCCGTTTCTAAGCGCTCAAGCAGGGCTTCTAAGGCTTTAATATGCACCTTGTACGAACCTCGAGTCCCGCGTATCCAACCCTGTTCTCGCCACACGCTGAGGGCTGTTGTGGCACTTACTCTGGTTGTACCCGCCAATGCCCCGAGTTCATCTTGACGCAAATCCAGATTTAATTCGTACAGATGCTCCGAAATTGGCGTACCAAAACGCTTAGTCAACAGCAGCAAACTAGCCGCCAATCTAGCTTCGGCGGGTAAGCTGGCGCGTTGTAACTCGAGTTCGAGGGTGCGATTGCGTTCCGATAAAACTGTGGCAAACGCCAAAGCAACATTTGGAATGTTTTGTGCCACACTTAAAAATTGGTCTCGGGAAATTGGGCAAGCAAGCACCTTAGGACTTAAGCAAACCGCGTTTGATAACCGCTCAAGATGATTCGTCAAAAATGATTCACCAAAAAAATCATCTGGACCACAAACCGCCACCACCCGTTCGTTCGGTAAAGCCACTTTGACATGCCCCTCAAGTAGAATAAACATCGTATCGGCAGGGTCGCCTTGGCGGTAAATAAATTCACCTTTGCGGTACGGACGCGGTGGGCAAATACTACCCATGAGTTTCATTTCTTCGATACTCAGCTTAGGTCCCCAATTGGTATTCTGTACCACCCACGCTTCTGATTGAATCAAAACTGGTTTTGGTGATTGAACCCCCAGAACTCGAGCAATTTGTTGATACAAAGATAACTTTTCCACAGTCTCCAATCTTCGCACAGTCATAATCAGATTTACGAACGAACATCGTATTTTGTTCATTTGTGTTAAGCGCTTGACACACATACCACAATAATTTTGCAAAATTAACTTCACTATCTGGAAACCCAGAAGTATAGATGCCTTTAGGCACAAGGAGATTCACCCATGAAAAAAGTAATGTTAGCAAGTGCTGTTGTTGCCCTGACCGTCGCCGCAATTGCTCAAGCCCAAAGCAACGCCTGGAAAATCGTGGCTGACGAACGCTTTAGTGTCGCCACTGTCGAGAACAAAACCGATATTGAAAACTGGACTGGACGCACCAGCAAAATCACTGGCACAATCAACTTTGATGCTGCTACCAAAACTGGAAGTGGCACAATTATGGTAGACGGCACGAGCATTGACACGGGCGTAGCCCTTCGCAACGAACACATGCGTAGTGCCGACTGGTTTAACTTTGACAAAGATGGCACGATTAAATTTGTCGCCACCAGCGTTCGCAACACTTCGGGGAACAATTACGCCGTGACTGGCGAATTAACCATGAAAGGCATCACCAAGCGTTTGACCACCACCGCCACCCTAAAAATTACCAATGCCAGCGAAGTCACCAAAAGCATGGGTTTTGCTGGAAATGTCGCTGCGCTCAGCACCAAATTCAAAGTTAAACTCTCCGATTATGGCGTTAAGCACCCAGCCATTGGCGCAGGACGTGTTAATGACAGCGTAGAGATCACTCTGGCTGTTGTGGCAACGGATAAATAAATCATGTTCTCGAGACTGCGACCCGTTTTTTTCGGCTTAGCCATTATTGGTGTAATTGTGCTAATTGGAAGTTTTGTGGTCTCGAGTATCATTACTCAAAATGCGGTTCTTGCCCAACGAG
>JBEGTV010000051.1:0-9587 GCA_041179225.1 Deinococcota bacterium
GATTTATTGCCGTATGTGGTTGCAAAATTTCACTTGCCAAACGCAACTCGGCAGGGGAGAAGGAAGAGGCAAAACTAGACTCGAGTAAATGCACTGCGCCGTTCCAATAGATAGATTCTGGTTTATTGATTTCAAAGGGACTGGCATGAAATCGCTTTAAGTCCAGTAGCAACTCAAGCCAGACAGCATTTGGCGCTTCGGGTGCAGCACTCGAGCCGTTCAAGCGTTCAAAAATACTGTATTGCTTAGCCCAAACCAAAGGCTTGGCTGTACGAATCCCAAGTGTTAAAGCGTGTAGTGCAATTGCTGCTTCCCTTAAATGGTCGGTGTGTTCGTGGTTGGCAATTCGCACCACGTATTTTTTGCCAATAAAAACAGTATTGGCAAGACTGACAGCAGGCTCGAGCGTATCAAAAAAGCCGTGTTGCTCGAGTAAATCCTCGGGTTTCATAGTGTTGGCGCGGCGGTGCTACCTTCAACCCAACGCTCTCCAGAATTTGTTATCTCGAGTTTCCAGACGGGTAAGCGTTTTTTGGCTTCATCCAGCATCCACGGGACAGCCTCGAGACAGGCGCGACGGTGTGCGCTGGCAGCCCCAATAAAAATTGAGATTTGGGCAGGTAAGACTGTGCCAGTGCGGTGCGCCATGACAATGCGTCCAAGTTCAAATAGTTCTCGAGATTCTAAAGCAATGCGTTTCATTTCGGCTAAGCAAAACGCGGGGTAGGCTTCGTACTCGAGATGCACAATGGTTTCACCTTTATTTGGGCTTCGGGTACTGCCCGTAAACATGGCTTGTCCGCCCCATTCGGGTCTGGTTAAATAAGAATGTAGTTGCTCGAGATTGAATGGCTGGTCAGTGACCAAAAAAATATCATCGCTCGAGCCGCCTGAAACGGGTGGAATAAATGCCAAAGTATCCCCGTCTTTGAGAATTTGCTCTGGGGCTGCATAGGCATCGTTGACGGCAATCATGCTGCCGCGTAACTCGAGGTTGAATTGTGCAGCAATCAGGCTCGAGACAACTTGGACACTCGAGCCATCTGGGGCGGTAAAATCGGTTTCGGACATTCCCGCAGTACGGCGGTGTTGGGCAAAAAAGAGAACTTTGACTTTCATGCTTTTAGTTATACTCGAGAGGTGAGTGCATTTGTCACTAAAAACCTCAAAATAGATGAATCAAGGTTGATGCTTCGTAAGAATGAACCGAGTCGTAAACTCTGGTTAAATGGTTTTAATGATGTTCTCGAGCTTCGCACCTTTGCCACCAAACCCGATATTCCAGTGGGCTTAGCTGACTTACCTGCTCTGCGAGATTATTACCAAAAAGCGGCGGAAACACAAAATGCGGAGTTACTCGAGGTGGAAATCAGAACCGTTTGTGCTGTGAAAGCCATTCGGATTACGATGCGACAAAAAGCCAAACCCACTGGTTACATGTTCGTCTCGAGTCTAGCACTGCCATTTAAGAACGGCAGTTTTGTCCTTAAAATCCAAGCCCTCGAGACGATTACCCGAGAAGATTTAAGTCCGAATACTGATGTAAATTACCCTGCTCATGGCTTAACAAGGGTGCGAAGTGAATTAACGCGGCTCGAGCAGTCCATTCAACTCGAGCCGTCTGTATTGCGTGAAGTGGGTTTTATGAAAAAACCATTCTGGAAATTCTGGTGATTATAAACCACTTGGTAAGTGTAGAAACTGCCAAGGTAGCGAAAAAGTATCCTCAAGTTTGATACTTAGGGCTTTGACCCCAAAAACCTCGGATTCGTAATGCCCACAAAAAATCGCGTTAATCCCGTATTCAAAAGCATCTGGAAAATTTGCATGGCTTGGTTCGCCTGTAATAAAGCAGTCTAGCCCAGCTTTAGCAGCTTGGTCTACAAATCCGGCTGCGCCGCCGCTAATAATCCCGATGCTCGAGACTGTAGCGTTACCGCCCGCATGAACCAAACAGATTTCCCCAGTGATTTTTTGAATCGTATCGGCAAGGTCTTGTAAGCTGAGTGGCACGGGTAACTGCCCCATAAAGCCAAGGCTGAGGTTCTTATCCAAACCAAACGGCTCAATATTTTTTAATGACAATAATTTTGCCAGTTGAATGTTGTTGCCAACTTCTGGGTGTGCATCCAAAGGCAAATGCGAGACATACAGATTGAGGTTGCCTGCTGCCGCCGCTTTGACTCGTTTCGCAAGCGGTCCGACAATCGGTTGCACATTTTTCCAGAACCAACCATGATGGACAATTAAAAAATCTGCTCCAGATTCAACGGCGGCTTCTATCGTGGCAAGGCTCGAGTCCACCGCACAAGCAATTCTGGTCACGGTTTCAGAACCTTCAAATTGCAAACCGTTCAGGCTACCATCTGGAATTTTTGCAATCTCGAGGTACGAATCAAGCCATTTCACCAATTCAGAACGCTGCATGGGAACATTCTAACCGATAGCTTAATCAAAGTAAAAACTTAGTGGGTTGCGAATTCTAGATTTAGCCGCGTAAGTCATGACCGCTCGAGCCAAGCGTGTGGCGTTGTGTTGGGCTTGACCACCTTTGGAGAGGTTGGTTTGAATCACTTGCACACCGCGCATTCGCACTGCATCTATGTCTTGCTTGACAGGCTTAGCGCCAACCTTTGCGTACTGGGCTAAGGTGCTGGGGTGAATACTGGCATTGTTGGTTAGAACGGCATCGGGGGTGCGTTGTAAGTGCTGAATAATCACATGCAGATGCTCGAGCAGGCTCATGGTATCGGTTTCGCCGGGTTCGGTCATGATGTTAGAAATGTAAAGCAGTTTTGCCCTAGATTTCTTTATTGCTGTTTTTAAGTCTGACACCAGTAAAGTTGGCACTAAACTGGTGTATAAACTGCCCGGTCCAATTAAAATCACTTCGGCGTTTTGAATTGCTTCGATTGCCGCTTTTGGGGCGGTTAAATGATTTGGCTCGAGCATCATTCGGTCTATTTTTCGGTTTTTTCGCTCTTTGCCGAGGGTGCTTTCACCGCGTATGGTTGTGCCATCTTCTAAATGGGCGACCAAGACGGCTGACTCGAGACTGGCGGGCAAGACTGTGCCGCGTACATCAAGGATTTCATTGACTGCTTGGGTAGCTTGGGCAAAATCTTGACGATGTTCTGCCAGTGTGGCAATCAGTAAATTGCCAAAAGTATGACCGCTAATATCCCCACGGGTAAAACGGTGAGTCAAGAGTTCTTTTAAGAGTGGGCTATCAGACAGTGCTGCGTAACAATCGGTTAAATCACCTGGGGCTGGCATCTCGAGACCCGCCCGTAAACGCCCACTCGAGCCGCCATCATCGGTGACAGCCACAATCGCCGTGATGTTGCTGGTAAAGCCCTTTAAGCCCGTCAGTAAATTACTTAAGCCAGTGCCACCACCAAGTGCCACGATTCTTGGACCTCTGGTCAAGGCTCGTTTACGAAAAATAATATCTACGGTTTCCCTTGGACTCGAGCCAACCGCCAGTAACAAACTGCGATTCAAGCCAAGAATTCCGACTGCGCCAAGCAACAACCCACCAAAAAAACCCAGTCCCATTAAACCCCAACGTCCCAAACCAAGATTTTCGGATGTTTCGATTAAGCGGGCTGTCCAATTGATAAAATTATTGCGTTCAGGACCAACCCGCGCCCAAGCCACAAACGCCAACACCAAGGTAATCAAACCCAGTAAAATCAGCACCACAAAGCGTTTGACCCGTAAGCCCGGAATCAGCCAGCGCCAAATGCCAAAAAAATAGCTTTTCATGCCCCGCCCTCAGCCCGTTCAAGGTCACGGTGATCGGTTTGCAGGGCGTACTGACTCGAGAAATCCCGTGCTAGGCTTTCGATGACCGCCACACTGCGATGATAGCCTCCGGTACAACCCACCGCCACACTGTAATTGGAACGCCCACTGGCTTTGGCGCGTTCAAGATTGAGTTTCACAAATTCACGCAATTCATTAAAAAAAGCTGTGCCATCAGCCGTAAAAATATGCTTAGCGACATCTGGCTCGAGACCACTGCGCTCTTTTAAGCTGGCATCCCAATATGGATTGGGCAGACTACGGGCATCCACCACCAAATCGGCATCGGTTGGCGCACCATGCTTAAAACCAAAACTAAAGAGCGTGACCATAAATTTCTGGCTAGGGTCGCCGTATAAATTCCGTAAACGTTCAATTAAATCTCTGGCTTTTAAGCTAGAAGTGTCAATCACGGTATCGGCTCGTTCACGTAAACCCTCGAGAACCCGCCGTTCCTCACGAAAATCGCCTAAAAGGGTAGGTTCACCAAGCGGATGAGAACGCCGCGTTAAACCATAACGCCTGACCAGCACATCATCATCAGCATCCAAAAAAACAACTTCTGGTTGGACAGTTGTTTGCACAATCGCAAATGCCATCTCGAGATCAGCCAAAAAAAACCGTGTTCGGGCATCCGTGACCACCGCTACTCGCTCTAAGCCTCGAGCCGCACAACCCGTAATCAATGCTGTCCAGAGCATCGGCGGCAGATTATCGGTGACAAAGAACCCAAATTCCTCGAGGGCTTGGAGTGCCGTGGTTTTACCCGCCCCGCTTCGCCCAGAAACAATCACAAAACGCATGGGTTAAGTGTACAAGACTTAGATGAACAACGCTCTAACGCTCGCCACGCAAGTATGGTCTGCCGAGGCTTTCTGGGGCTGCCCCTTGTTGCCCCCTCGCGCCAGCCAATGCCAGCACCACCACCACCAATAAGTATGGCATGGCGGCAAAGACTTCGGAAGGGATTGGCACTTTACCTTGCAGTGCAAATTGTAAGTAGTACAACAGCCCAAAGAAAAACGAACCAGCAATGGCGCGTAACGGACTCCAACCCACAAAAATTACCAGGGCTACTGCCACCCAACCCAGTCCGACGGTCATCCCATCAGTCCAAGATGGTCTCGAGGCAATGCTTAAAAATGCCCCTGCTGCCCCTGCCATCGCTCCGCCAAATGCCACGGCAGCATAGCGCACCAAGGTCACGTTCATACCCAGTACATCGGCGGCGGCGGGGTTCTCGCCAATTGAACGCAGCATCAGCCCTAAATGTGTGGCATAGAGTAAAAACGCTAGTAAAATGGCAAGTAAAACAGCCGCAATGGTAAATACCCATTCAGGAGCTTGATTAAAAAGCGGCATTCCTTCAAAGCGTTTACCAAGTAAACCACTGATTCCAAGCCCGAGCATGGTTAAAGCCAAACCAGAAACAAATTGATTGGCACGTAAAGTAATCGTCACAAAGGCATGAACCATCGAAGCCAGCGCTCCAACGCTCATGGCTGCCAGCACCGCCAGAATCAGATTGCCGTTGCCTGTGCCGTCGCCGTAGGCAACCGCAAAACCCGCCAGCGCCCCCAGAATCATCATCCCTTCAACCCCAAGGTTGACCACCCCAGCCCGTTCGTTGATGATTGCCCCTAAACTTGCCAGTAAAAGCGGTGTGCCAAACGATAATGCCCGTAAAATCGCCCCGAGAATTTCATCCATTACTTCCCCCATTTGATGCGGTTACTCACAAAAATTTCTGAGGCGATGAGGGATAAGAGCATCACCCCACTAAAGACATCAACAATACGAAAAGGCATGTTCAACACAATTTTAAGTAAATCCCCACCAGCTAAAATAATCCCCATAAATGGCGCAGTCACCAGTACCAAAATCGGATGTCCTCGAGCCAGCCAAGCCACAATAATTGCCGTAAACCCGTAACCCAAGGAAATCTGGGCTGGCTCGAGCAAACGGTGATGAATCGCGCTGACTTCGGCAGCCCCAGCAATTCCCGCTAAACCACCCGTAATCATTGCCATGATAATCACGATTCTTGGTACAGAAATTCCAGTGTATCTGGCTGCGCCGGCGTTTTCGCCAACCACCCGCAATTCAAAACCAAGTGTGGTTTTTGATAATAGAATTTGTAGTGCGACAGCCGCAATAATCCCAAGAATTAAAGTTGGATAATGCACCAATGTGCCGCCAATTAAGGGCATCTGGGCAAAATTCGGGAATTCATCGGTGTAAATAAATCCACGGACATTTTTACCTTTCCACGGTCCTGCAATTAAGTACAGCACCAAGTAATACGCCACATAATTGAGCATTAAAGTGGATAAAATTTCATTGACTGCAAAACGTTGCCGCAACAACGCTGCCAAAAGCGCCCCAAGTCCGCCACCAATTGCGCCCATGACCAACATGACTGGAATACTCAGCACCCCAAGTGGAAAAAAAAGCGGGATGATGGCTGCAAAAATTGCCCCAAGCAGCATTTGTCCTTCTGCCCCGATATTAAAAAACTGCGCCCGAAACGCCAGCGTCAAACCCACGCCGATAAGGAGTAAAGGAATGGTTCGCCGAGCCACCTCTGCCAAGCCTTGGGTTTCAAAAAGCGTTCCCGAAATCATAATTCGGTAAACCTCGAGCGGATTACTGCCATACGCGGCAAAAAGAAAACCTGTAACGATGGCTGCACATAAGATTGCTCCCAGCGAAACCCAAGCAGCCCGAAACCGATTTGGATTTAAGATTGGAATAAAACGAATCATGCCTCACCACCTGTCATGTACAAACCAATTTGCTCCCTCGAGATTTGGCTCACTTCAAAAGGACCTTTAAGTTCACCGTGGTACAAAATAGCGATTTTATCGGACAACGAAAGCAGTTCTTCAAGGTCTTCGGAAACCAATAAAACACACGCCCCAGCCTTGGTGCGCTCGAGTAATACCTGATGCACTTGGTCGGTTGCGCCAATATCTAAGCCGTAAGTCGGATGAACCGCCAGAATCAGCTTGGCGTTTTTGCCCAGTTCACGCGCTAGAATCACTTTTTGGATATTTCCACCCGACAGTAATCTCGAGGGTGTACTGCTGCTTGGCGTGGCTACAGCGTACTCGAGAATTTTACTTTGGGCATTTTCTTCCAGTGCCATAAAATCGCGCATCAAGCCGTTCGCCAGTGGTTTAGCTGCATATTCACGCAATGCCAGATTATCCGAAACGGTCATGCTCGGCACTGTTCCCATACGAATCCGGTCTTCGGGAATATGCGCCACGCCAGCCGCAAAGAGCTTGGCAGGGTTTGGCTCGAGTTCTTGCCCAGCCAGTAGAATTGACCCCGAAGTTTTAGGATGTAAGCCAGCCAGAATTTCAATCAGTTCTGATTGCCCGTTGCCAGCCACGCCAGCCACACCAATCACTTCGCCTTGATGCAGGGTAAACGAAACGTTTTTTAGTCCGTCTAAACCGCGACTGTTTTTGGCACATAGGTTACTCACCTCGAGCAGTGGTTCGCCAAGTGTGGCAGTTTGGCGTTTACGGGTAAAATCCACACTGCGCCCAACCATCAACTCGGCTAGTTTAGACTTGGTGGCATCTGAAGTTTTTAAGCCTCCCACGACCTTTCCGCGCCGCAGCACCGTTACCCTGTCGGTAATTGCTAAGACTTCCTCGAGTTTATGCGAAATAAAAATCAGCGATTTCCCAGCTTCTCGTAATCCCCGCATTACCCGAAAAAGCGCTTCGGCTTCTTGCGGTGTTAAGACACTGGTTGGCTCATCGAGAATTAGCACTCGTGCGCCGCCAAGCAATGCTCTGAGAATCTCGACCCGTTGTTTTTCGCCGGGCGATAACTGATTGATTTTTGCCTTGGGGTCAATGCTTAGCCCGTACTGCTTAGCGAGTTCAATAATTTTAGGCGTGATCCGCCCTGCTGGAAAAAAACCACCCAAACCCAAAGCCAAATTTTCGGCTACCGAATGACGATTGACCAGTACCGGATGTTGTGGCACAAGTCCTATTCCCAGTTTTAGCGCATGACTTGGTGAGGCAATCTGTACTGGTGTACCCTCGAGTAAAATCTGTCCTTCGTCGGGACGGTACAAACCGTACAAAATGCTGATTAAGGTACTTTTGCCAGCCCCATTTTCGCCGAGTAGCGCCAGAACTTCGCCGCTATGAACCTCTAAGCTCACTTGGTCATTGGCAACCACGCCGGGGAAACGCTTGGTAATGCCACGCAACTCAAGAAACGGCGCACTAGACATAATTATAATTCACCACCTTGGCAGACTTGGGCTTTTCTAGGTAAGTCATCAGTTGCGCCGCCACAGCAATGGCAATTGCTTCAGGGGTCTTACTTTGAATTTGCGGTAAGCCAATCGGGGTTGTCACCCGTTCTACATTAAACCCAGCCTCGAGCAACTTTTTCTTGAAACGTTGCCATTTGGTTGCCGAACCAATCAAGCCAAGAAAACCAAGGTCATCTCGAGATAGGGCGGCTTTCAGCACATACAAATCCTCGGCATGGTCATGGGTCATAATCATCATGTGCGTTCCGTTTGGCAAATCCTGCACCACACCATCTAAGACTGGCATTGAATGCACACTCACTCGAGCCACGCTTGAATTTAAGGGCAATAGACGTTCAGAACTGAGCATCTCGGCTCGAGAATCTATTAACCACAAATCAATCGGCAAAATACTCAGCACTCGAGCCAACGCAAAACCCACATGCCCAACACCAAAAATAGCCACGCATCCGCGAGACATCGGCACAGGTTCAAACAATAACTCGACTTCACCACCACAACACTGCACCCCAAACAAACTCTGTTCATGGGTTAAGCGCAAAGTCTGCCGCAATAAAGTGTTAGAACCACTTTGCAGCATTCCTCGAGCCACATCAATCGCCACCGCCTCGAGATTCCCCCCACCAATGGTTTCAAAAGTTTGTTCAGCCGTCACCAACATCTTCGCACCCATTTCACGAGGAGCGTGACCACGCACGGACAATAACGTCACCAACACCACAGGTGTATTGGTCGTTTTCAGTTCCAACAAATGCTCAGTCCACAAATTCATTGGGCTTAAAGTATCAAATTGCAGCTTGCAAAGGCAACTTATTCCACATAAATCATGCGTATGTCATTTAGGTTATGACCTGTTGCGCCCGTTACAACCTGATCGCCCAACAACGAAAAAAATCTTCCAGAGTCATTGTTGCTTAAAAATTCTCGAGGCTCGAGGGATGCTTGTTTGGCGCGTTGCCAACTGTCTGGGGTGAGGATTGCACCGGCGGCTTGGGTAGTGCCATCAATACCATCTGAACCTGCCGATAAGCCGTACACGCCGTCTTTGCCAAGAAAATGTAGTAACCAAAGCATAAATTCTTGATTGCGCCCGCCCTGTCCAGTGCCACGCATGGTGACGGTACTCTCCCCGCCAGACAATAAAACAACTGGTGTGCTAAACGGTGCTTGACGCAAACGAATACTTTGAATCATGGCAGCATGAAAACCCGCTAAGTCCCGCGTTTCGCCAGTGAACGCATCGGATAAAATCACGGCTTTTAAGCCAAGTTGCTCGAGATGAATTTTAGCAGCTTCTAGTAAAAGGTAATTTGAACCAATGATGGTGTTGGTGACACGATTTTCTTGTATCACTGGTTTTTGAGTTTGTAAATACTGCATGGCTTTGGGGGCATCAATCTTGTACTGCTCGAGAATTAAGCGGGCATCTGTAAAAGTGCTGGTATCTGCAACGGTTAATCCCGAAGCAATCACA
>JBEGTV010000052.1:0-9537 GCA_041179225.1 Deinococcota bacterium
GGACTTTGAACACCGAATTTTTAGCGATGTCCTCGAGTATTTACAAGCTGGCGATGTGCTGATTATCAATCAAACCCAAGTTATTCCAGCCCGTCTCGAGGCGCATAAACCCACAGGCGGAAAACTCGAAGTGTTGTTGCTACGCGAACATGAGCTTGGCGTATGGAGCGCTTTTCTAAAACCCGCCAAACGAGTTGCGCTAGGCGGCGAACTGAGTTTTGGACATGGTATTACGGCTGTTATCGAAAATATTCTTGAGGACGGTGCGAGGTTACTGCGCTTTTCGAGCGATATTAAACCGCATCTGGATACACTGGGCGCAATCCCACTGCCGCCATACATTGCCGACTCTGCGCTGGCTCGAGAACGATATCAAACCGTCTACGCCAAAGATGCTGGCAGCGTGGCAGCACCAACGGCTGGTTTGCATTTCACCTCAAAATTGCTCGAGGCAGTACAAAATAAGGGGGTACAACTTTGTCCAATTACACTGCATGTTGGGGCTGGAACATTCAAACCCGTGCTTGAAAGCATCGAAAGTCATGTCATGCACAGCGAACCCTTTGAAATCCCGCAAAGTACCACTTTGGCAATCAATACCGCTAAACTCGAGCAGCGCCGAGTGATTGCCGTGGGGACAACTTCGGTTCGCGCCCTCGAGACCGCATGGGATGGAAAAACCTTACAGGCTGGCGCTCGAGAAAGTGCCTTATTTCTTCGTCCACCACAAACCTTAAAAGTTGTGGATGCCATAATTACCAATTTTCACTTGCCACGTTCGACCCTGCTGATGCTGGTGGCTTCTTTTGCGGGGTTTGAAACCATGAGAGCTGCATATGAAGTTGCTCTCGAGTCTGACTATCGTTTCTACAGTCTTGGAGATGCGATGCTGATTTTGTAAATGCAAGAAAAAAGTAGGAGAAAAGCAATTTTTCTCGACTTAAGTCCTCTCTAAGCCTTTTGCCTCGAACCATGCGCCAATCAGCGCATGAACTTAGACTCGAGTCTGATGTACAATGGGGTTACTCGAGCTTGATACCGTCGCCGCTCGGGAATTATTGGGCATTTGGTTGCCCGAGGAGATAGGTCTAGTCATGCCGAAGTTAAAGCGTCAGCACACCTTCGAGGAATTATTCGAGGAACAAGAACCAGACATAGTACCGTCAACTGATGATGAATCAGCACCGTCGCGTACTCGAGGATTTAATCTCAATGCGCCGACGGTGCTTGTCTTAAATGCCTCATATGAACCGTTGCATGTTTGTAGTATTAAACGGGCGATTACATTGTTAATGTCGGATATTGCGCTTCGTATTGAGGACAAAGATGATGCCTTTTTGCACTCGCCAAGTACCCAAATTCCAGTTCCGAGTGTAATTCGGTTAATTAAATATGTGAAGCGTCCACCACGTTTTCACATTGCTTTTAATCGCCGTAACGTGTTTCGCCGTGATAATCATGTTTGTCAGTTTTGCGGTAAGGCTGGCGGGGATTTAACACTTGACCATGTGACTCCTCGCTCGAGAGGTGGACGTAATTCTTGGGAAAACATCGTTACGGCTTGCCGTGAATGCAATTCTAAGAAACGCGACCGCACCCCTTACGAAGCTAAAATGAAATTGATTCGTGAGCCTTTTGCCCCTAAATTCGTCTTTTCTACCGCGTATGGGCAAGCGCCTAAGCTCGATACGGCATGGGAAAAGTACATAGGGTCTTAACCTAAAATCAATTTGACTCGAGTTAATTTATGTTGACTCGAGTTTTACTTTGTTTTAATGTTCACAAGCCTCTTTTCTTTGGGTGTGAGTCAGGTGTACACTCTTTTGGTTGTGAGGAAAATCCTTTTTTGGCTGGTGCTAATGCTAGGGCTAATTGGTTTAGCTCAAGTCTATGCCTTCGGCTCACCGCTCGAGTTGATTAGTCTGAACTCGCCAAAGACTGTGCGTCTACAAGCCAAACGCCCAGAAGCCAGCAGTGTAGTGGTGTATTTGCGAGTTCGGCGCGGTGACAGCATTGGTTCAATCGCCAATCGGTTTGGCGTGACTCCGAGGGCAATTAAATTAGCCACTGGGATTACCAAAAACACGATTTTACCAGGTGAAATTCTGAAAGTGCCACTTGAAAAAGCTGATCTCGAGCCTGAAAGAATTGCACGGTTGCCGCCTGGTGCGTTTTGGTACACGGTAAAACGCGGTGATACATTATCTACAATCCAGTCAAAGTACGATTTTACACAAATGGATTTGGTCAATGCCAATCCCGCTTTACGCAGCTTAGATCAAATTCGACTTGGTGAGCGCCTTATTATTCCTGGGTATAGTTATGGGGCGTATGTGGTACTAAAAGAAAATCAGGATTTAATGGGTGTAGCAGCCGATTATGGAGTTGAAATTGATGATTTAATCCGTGCGAATAACGCGGGTAATCTGGGGACTTTACGGGTTGGCGATTATGTAGTCCTGCCGGGCGTGGATGCCGACGCAACCTTAAAACGACTCGAAGACAGGCGTGAAGCCGAAGAAGCGGTACGAACCCAAAAACGTTTTGAACTTGCCAAGGAACGGATAGCCGAAGCTCGGCTCGAGCTTGCCTTACAAGCCAAGTCTCGAGCCGCCGCTCGGTTGGTGGCACAAAGTCAAGCCAGTAAAGCCCGTGAGCGTTTGCGTTTAGCCCAACGCTCGAGTTCTTCTCAAGTTCGCAGAGCAACTGCTTCATTTAGTTTTCCAACTTTTAGGGGCGGTTATATCTGGCCCATGCGTGGCACGATTACCTCCAGTTTTGGACGACGTGGTTTTTGGATCGGAAGTTCTAATTTTCATACAGGTTTAGACATTGCTGCTCCATATGGCACACCAATTTATGCAGCCAAGGGCGGATTGGTACAACAGTCTGGGTACGGCTATTTTGGTTTGAATGTTTGGATTAACACTGGCGGTGGCGTTCAAAACATTTATGGTCACATGAGCCGCACGGCTGTCTATGGTGGGCAGTATGTTGAACGGGGTCAATTGATTGGGTGGGAAGGATGCAGTGGAATTTGTACTGGTCCACATTTACATTTTGAAATCCGAGTCAATGGTTCGCCGGTTAATCCTTTGCGGTATTTGCCGTAATGGTCAATGTCTGGGTAGGGTGTGATTATTACACTTTGAATTCGAGTTTTTTCATGTAGGCTCTTATCAAACTATGCAAATGACATCTTTTGCCACGCCTACAAACTTCCCTGCGCCGCAAGCCCGACTTGTTGTCTTGATTGATGATGACCTTAGTGTGCGGAACAGCTTGGGGTCATTGATGACCCAACGTGGCTACCGTGTCGAATTTGCTAGTAGTGGTGTTGGTGGGATTAGTTTGGCTTGGAGTCTAACCGAACGCCCGTATGCTGTGGTTATAGATGTCATGTTACCTGACATGGATGGTTTTGAGGTAGCTTCGCGGCTTTATCAAGGAGCGCAAAGTCGTGGTGTACATCTTATTTTAATAACCACACCACATGGCTTAAAGGATCGGCGCAAAAGCCGACGAAATTTCAATTTTTTAACTAAGCCCTATCGTCCGAGCCAATTGCTCGAAATTCTCGAGCGACTACATCAACAAGACTCAATATAGTTTCCCGTGCGGCATTGAAGATAAATTGCGTATACTATGCTTAAGATGCTAACCGGAGCTTTATATGCCTAATGCAGTTTATGACATTGTTTGCGACGCGCTGTCTCGGATTGTTTCACACCGTGCCGCCGAAAACATTGTCAGTGATGCGTTACGAGGCGCAAAATTATCACCGCTTGATGTTCGCCCTGAACAAATGCAGTCTTTACTTAAAAGCGAGGTTTTTAGGCGCTTACAACAAATTATTCCAGTGGCACAAGCCAAAGGTGAGATTCGTCAGATTTTAACCGCACTTGAAACCCAATTCACTGCTGCTCGAGCTTTTTCACCCGAAGTTGAAGAAGGTTGGTTAGCTTTGCGTGACGAATTTCGTAAAATTGATAATCAAACCTCAAATCGGGCGCAACGATTAGGCAAAAGTATTGCCCAATTACCTGATTCAACTGATCCTGTTCGAGTCTTAAACGATTTATGGGCAGAGTTGGATTTATTGCAATTGGAATTATCGCCAAGTTCGATTGCCCCTGTGCTTGAATCTCGTTACCAAGGAGATTTATTGCTCGAGAGTGGTGAATTTGCATCATTAAATTTTGAATTAGATCATTTTGATTCGATTGTCCCTGACCCCGTAGGTGTATCGTTGGGTCGTCCCGGCGCAGTGGTCACACCACGCCCTGATGCAGTCGTCACAACAAGCTCTGATTTAGTGGTCGCGCCACGCTCTGATGCAGTGGTTGCTCCACGTCTTGATTCGCTAGACTCACCTCGAATGCATCAAGACGTGCATTTAACGATTGTTGATGAACCTACTCCAAATAAGCAAACAGTGACTTCAATTCAATCAGGTTTTCAATTGGAAAATATAGCCCCACTTGAACTTGATTTGGCTGGCTTAGTGGCTGCGCCTGTGGTTGCTGCTGACTTAGTTGTTGCACCTGTAATTACTTCTAAAGACTTCACTGATGCGGTTGCACTGCAAAATAATTTACTCGAGTCGGCTGAATCTCAAGAGGCTCTACTCACCCGATTTGCCTTAGAAGAAGGGGTAACAGGTGTTTTATTATCTAAACGCAATGGCGATGTAATCGCGGCGCGTTTGTCCATTGGTAGCGCCAATCATTTGGCTGGGGTTGTGGCAGCCACGACGATGTTACTCGCAAAACGTAGGCATTTTCGGGTGTTCTATACCCATTTAGAAAGCGTGAGTGCTTTTATTGCGCCACTTGGCGATCAATTATTGACTGTCCTTGCCGATGCCAGCGTCAATGTCGGACGGGTCTTTACTGAGTTAGAATCTTTGAAGGAGACGGCATGACAAAGTTTAAGCTGCTATTGGTTTGGGTTTTATTGTTTACAGGAGTTGGTGCAAACGCAGCAGATTTATTGCTTGGGTATCAAGCCATAAATACCGGTTTGCGTTCAGCCGCGAGCTTGCTTGGTTCTAATCCTCGAGCAGCAATCAATCAACTTGAATCAGCCCGCGACACATACCGACGAATTAGCCCCGAGATTCGGGCGCAAAAACTAATTCCAGGTGGCAATAAAGCGTTTGATCAAGCACGCACTGCCATTTCTAGGGGCAGCCGAACCGACCTTGAAGCTCAAGGTTCACAAATTCAACGAATTTTAGAGCGGGCATTGTACGAGGAATTATTTTTTGAAATCTCAGCCAAACGAAAAACTGCGCCACAATACGCTGGTGTTTTAGGCAGGGCTTTTGAATTGCCGTCTACTCAGCAAGTAGAATTAAAAAGTGGTGTTGCCAAAGGGCAATCTACTCGAGTGAGGGCTTTACTTGAAACAGGCATTGCCAATTTAATGCAGCGCAGTTTGCAAAATGCGAGTCGCAATAAAAACCAAGTTGCTTCGTTTTCAAGTACCGTTCGGGCTGCCAGTGCTTTTTTGGTGGTCCAAGATTCACCTCGAGTCGGTGGATTATCGGTTGGTCGGTTTTCTGAAGTTTTGGGATTACTTGCCAGTGGTGATCTGGGTGGTTATCGTAGCGGGGTGAGTGGCTTACTTTCACAAGTGACGCGATTTGGTTCACAAGCGCGAGCCTTATTAAACTCGAGCCGCAAGACAGCTAGTCAATCAGTGGCAAAACCAAAGCCTACGGCAAAACCTACCAGCAAACCCGTGACAAAACCAATTGCTAAGCCAATCACTGCAAAACCAGTGGTTTCAAAACCAGTGGTCGCCGCAGCCATTTTAGCTACCCCTGTGGTTGGTCAAATCAGTTTGGAATTAACCAAAGCAGGGATTGCCAAGCCTCAAGCCGAACGCTTAGCTCGGGACTTAACCGAACAAGGCTATAAGAGTTTTTCGAGTGCTATAGATGCTGTGGGCTTAAAGTTATCCACTGCTTTATCGGATATTCAAAATGCTCGGATTGATTCTGGACGCGAAGCCATTGGTAGCGCCAAAGCTGTCTTTAATCAAGCCGTGCGTCCTGTGGTGGCAGTGGCAGATCAGAGGCTTGCGACTCGAGCCAGTACCCTTTTTGAAGCCACAGAAGCAGCTTACGGGCTTAGACCCATTGATGTTACCACCTTGCTTGGCGAAGTAGATGCGATTCGCAAATGGACTAAGGGAGAAAATGCTTCGGCGCTTCAAGGCATTGTCGCAAGCGCCCAACCTTGGTGGATGGGCGGTGGCGCACTAGGCAGCTTAGGTTTACGCGGAATTGTCTTTTTATTGGTGGCGTTGATGTTTGCCTATCCAATTTACTTGTTGCGCTTGGCATTTGGTGGACGCAATCCATACTGGAATTACATCGGGGTTGCGATGGTCTTGTTATTCATTCCTCCGCTTTTAGAAGGAATCGCTTGGCTTGGGTCTTTGATTGCCCAAGGCACTGAGTTACCAGAACCAGTAGAAAATTTCTTAAATGGACTAACTTCTTTTTCGGTGCTGCAAAATCCTTTGGCTCAAATGGCTTGGGCTTTTACCTTGCTTTTAACGGTTATTTTTGCCACCGCAGGTTTCCGTGGTATCGCTGCCCAATTTGGCTTAATTCGTACCCGTACTCCAGTAACCGGTGAAGCCATCAGAAGTACCAATAGCTCTGTTACTGGCAATCAGATCAACAGCCCTACCAATCCAACCAATAGCGGCACTGGACGTACCATTGTTGAATGGGATGAGGAATTCTAATGACCCCTTTATACGCTGCAATCAGTAAATACTTTGATTCTGAAAGTTCGCTCAAAGCCACCAAAGCCAGTTTTGATGAGGGTTTAACCCGCCTTGGAAAAACGTCATCCTCGGCTTCAGCTAAAGACATTGAAAAAGTTCTTAAATCAAATGTCTATAAGCAATTACAAGTGGCGTTGCCGCCTGCCAGCGCCAAAACTGCGGTTCAAAAAATACTCGATGAGCTGTCCAAACTCGAAAAACAATTTGGCAGCGAAGCCCCAGCCCCCAAGGACCCGCTTTTAGATCGGCAAGCTGAGACTTTGGCTTCTCTCGAGCAGGGCTTAAAACGCTTTGGTTTGTATTTTGATTGGGCAGAGGTCTCTAAATTTCGCAGTCAAATTAATGTGCTTAAAGAACAACAGGCTGCCTCAAAGACTGTTCCAGAATTGGTACGTGATGCCCAAGTACAACTTGGCGCATTAGAACGCAAATTACAGGATTTATTGGTGCGTCAAGCCCAAGAAATCGCTGAATTACAAAGTGGTTTTGAAAAAGTTAAAACCATCGGTGGACCTAAAATCAAACGTTTAGAAGGACTGATTACTCAAATCACCGAAGCGCATGACACACAAACCTTGGCATCTGATGAAGTCGAACGCGCCAGAAAAATTGTCCTTGAAATGCGAAAATTAATTGAATCGAGTGTGGTGCAAGTACCCACAACTATAACACCGCCCAAAACACCAACAGTTGTGCCAACCAGCATGTCCCAAATCAATTTACCAGCCGTGGATTTAGACGATGGTGCAATTATTATTGACGATAGCAACGCACCGCAAGTCCCAACTAAGGATCAATCCGCCGATGCAGTAGTCGAAATTGAAGGGTTAGACGAGGGGTTAAACATTGACTTAGATTTCCCCGAACTCGAACTCACCCCAGAGCAATCTGAACGGGTTAAAGACATCGAATTAGCCGATGATGCTCGAGTCTTAGAAGCCCTTGGTTTTGAATTTTCCGCTTTGCTAGAAATAAACCCAACCCGTAAACAACAATTTTTGGAATTCCATGAACGCAATTTAGCCAGAGAAGTTCAAACCCAAGCTATTCATGATTTACGCCCAATGCTAGAAACTGATTTTGGTGTGGTATTGCAATTGCAACAGCAAAATTTAAGTGATTACAGTCAGCTTTTAGCCAAATATGCTTCTGAAGGCATAGATACCAACGAAGCCAATGTCGCCGCCTCTGTTGCCATTGGTATGTTATCTGGAAAAACTTTAGCCAATGACGAATTGCAAAAAATAGAAGATTTATTGCGTTCTTATGAACGTCAACTCGAGGAGTTACGCCTTGCTAAAACCGAAGAAGCGGCTCGAATAGAACGGGTACTAGGTCGGCAAGCAGCCCTCCTAGATGAACTGCGCGGGGCATTAAGCACCTTTGAACCACTTGGGTCTGCCATTACTGCTAAGTTATCGCAGCAATTAACCGAACTGGAAATGGCAACCCAACTTCACCAACCTCGAGAAGACCTGACCAAATCTTTGGGTGACGAAATAAGTCGTTTACAAACCAGTTTAGAAGAATGGCAAGCCGCGCAGCGTTTAGAAGCCGAACGAGTCGCCGAAGAGCAACGCCGTCTCGAAGCAGAGCGTCGTCAAGCCGAGGAGTCGCGTTTAGCTGCCGAACGACTCGAACAAAAACGACTTGAACAAGAACGAATGCAGGCAATGGAACGAGCTGAAGCCATGCGTTTAGAAGCCGAACGGGTCGAACGTGAACGTTTAGCGACCATAGAACGCGAACGCGAACGCCTTGAAACCGAGCGCCAAGTCGCAGAAAAACGCGAAGCGGAACGCCTAGAAGCGGAACGTCGGGCATTGGTTGCCAGAGAAGGCGGAATGCTTAGAGCCATGCGTTTGTCTTTAGCGGCTCTACCAGACTTACCCGAACTTGCTACCGACCATGCCTCCCTAGAAGCCCAATTGGGTGTTTCATCTAAGCAACTCGAACAAGGTTCACCGATCACCAGCAATTTAGAAGCCTTCAAACAGCAATTAGAAAGCCTAGGCAGACGCGCTCGAGAAGTTTATGTGCAGCGAATTGGCGACTTGGAACGCCGAGCCAATGAACTTGGCGCGTTAGAAGTGATTCATACCCTTTCCAATGCCAAAGAAGGCTTAGATGTTGGTAATTTCCCTGATTTAGCCCATTTAGAAGCTGATTTACGCGCTCATCGAGAAGCAAGATTAGCCGCTCAACGCCGCGAACTGACCGACTTAGAAAGTGGAGTCAAAGAATTTATTGGCAATCCACAAAGTGTTCAGTTACAAACTCAAATCGCCGAAGCCAGAGGTAGACACGAATCTGGAACGCTGCTTGGTTTAGCTCCACTTTGGGATGAGCTAGAAGCCTTACGAATCAGTGAAGAACAAGCCGTTAGTGCTTGGCGATTACGTGCTGAAACAGTCATGCGTGAAGTCAACCAGTACCGTCAAATGGGCGGCGAAACTATTCGTCAATTATTGCGTTTAAGTACGGTACTTGCCACCGAACCCGGGACACGGCTTGCCCCAGAAACGCGCTTAAAACTCGAGCGCACCTTAGAAGAAGCCGAGCGCTTATTGCAAGTGGCTCGTCAAGAAGCCGAAGCCGCCAATGCCGTTGCAGTTGCGCTGCGTGACACCGGTCAAATAGATGACTTACTTGGCATTTTCGGTGGCGACATGAACGCCATTAAACAAGCCGCCGCCGAAGCCAAACTCACACCCACCGAACCGCTCAAAATCG
>JBEGTV010000053.1:0-9531 GCA_041179225.1 Deinococcota bacterium
AAAAGAAATCATCAACTCTTTGCCGCTTAAACTCCTTGAGCCGAACCCGAAACAGCCACGTGGCATTTTTGAAGACTCAGCACTAGAAGAACTGACCGCCAGTATCCGAGAAAAAGGCGTGTTACAACCACTCTTGGTAAGACCACGCGGAAAGCGGTTTGAAATTGTAGCAGGTGAACGTCGTTGGAGGGCGGCTGGGCGAGCAGGGCTTGAGGAAGTCCCTGTGGTTGTGCGGGAACTGACCGACCGTGAAACCTTAGAGATTGCCTTAATCGAAAATTTACAACGCGAAAATTTGAGCGCACTCGAAGAAGCTCGAGCCTACAACCAACTCTTAGAACTTGGGACAACCCAAGACGAAGTGGCAAAGGCAGTCGGCAAAGCCCGCAGTACCATCACCAATGCCCTACGTCTGTTACAACTGACCAAGGATGCACAATTGGCACTCGAAGATGGAAGCATCAGCGCCGGACATGCTCGAGCAATACTGTCTCATCCCGCCGTAGACCGTGACTGGGCTTTAGAACAAATTGTGGTTCGGGATTTAACAGTACGCCAAGCCGAACTTTTGATACGCGAACCACCTCCAGAAACCCTAGCCAAACAAGCTGCCCTCGAGAAACCAAGGGTACATCGGCAATTGGAACTTGAACTCAGCCGAATCGCTGGCACAAAAGTAAAAATTGTAGGACAAGATAAAGGCAAGTTAGAACTCTATTATCACAATCTCGAAGACTTAAACCGTATACTCGAGATACTGGGCTACGAGGCTTAGAGTTTAGGGTAAAAGGGAAAAAGTAAAAAAGGTTAAAGGCGGGTATGCCTTTAACCTTTTGACCCTTTAACCTATGCACTTTACCCCTTAACCTAAACCCATGACTCTTTTTGAACGGATAATTGCCCGAGAAATCCCTAGCAGCATAGTTTTTGAAAACGAAGCGTTTATTGCTTTCAAAGACATCAATCCAAAAGCCCCTGTGCATGTGTTGTGCGTACCTAAAAAAGTCTCGAGTCGCTTAGATGAATTATCGGCTACTGAAATGGGTGAATTATTTCAAACCGCAATTCAGGTGGCAAGGCAAGTGTGCAAGCTAGAGGATTATCGTTTGGCAGTAAATCTTGGAGCGGGTGCAGGGCAAATTATTTTCCATACACACATTCATATTCTTGGTGGCTGGACGAATATGAATACAGAAGCCAATCCGTAAAGAGTAAAAACGAAGCTGTGAAACACATCGTTGTTATGACTTACGGCTAAGGTGGATTTCGGAGAGAACCCTTAACCTTCTTCTGGTGGGTCGTTAGGTACTCGAGCGCCAGTTAGCCAATAACCAAGTCGGTCTGCAAGATTTTCGATGTGATCGCCGATGCGTTGCAAAGCACGACCAACCCGTAACAAGGCAAGCGCTTTAGTGATGGTTCGCGGGTCCTCGAGCATGTATGTGACCAATTCGCGCTGGGTTTGTTCATAAAGGTCATCTATTTCCGAATCCATTTCGGCAACGGCTCGAGCCACAACAGCATCTTGTTCAGTAAAAGCACGAGAAGCCAACTCAAGCATGGTTTTAAGTTTCGTCAGCATCAAACCAAAATTGACATAACGTTTTAGGGGCGGTTCAGCCGCCAATAAACGCCCATCATCGGCAACATGGACAGCGTAATCCCCTACCCGCTCAAGGTCAGATAAACTTTTTAAGACGGCTGCCACTAAACGCAAATCTTTTGCCACGGGTTGATGCAGAGCAATTACCCGCAAACACTCGCCTTCTAAGCGAATCTCGAGTTCATCCACTGACCTGTCTATTTCATGAACTTGCGTGACAGATTCGATTTTCCCTTCGAGCAGCACACCACCAGCTAAATTTAATTGTTCACTGACTTGAGAAATCATTCGGATAAAATCGGCTCGTAAGGTTCTTAAATCTCGTTCTAAGGCTTCACGCATGGTTTAACACTCCTCAATTTGTATGGCTTTTAGATAATACCAGCAAAAAACACTATTCAGGCAGCTGCAACCGAAAAAACAAATTCATTACCAGCTAAATCCAAACGATGAGCGCCATAAACCTCTCCGCCCCACGCCCGAACAATACTCCGCACAATATACAACCCCATACCAGACCCCCTAGATTGAACACTTCGGCGCTGCGCTTCAAAAAGCACTTCGTAATTTGGTAAGACTGAGCCTTGGTCAACCACACCGATTTTCCAAAATATATCAGCGCGAGTGGCAAAAATTCTAATATACCCCGGATTAGGTGCATGACGAGCCGCATTTTCGACCAGATTAAGCAGCACCTGCACCAATTTATCAGGGTCACAACGCACCAAAACATCCAAAAAACAAATCTCAAGTTTGACATCACGGCGCAGCAACTCAGCACTTGTTAAGCGCTGTACACGTTCTACACATTCAAGCAAAGGAAAAGTTCGCTCAGCTTGCGGACGAAAACCAACTGTTAGATCCTCGACCAAACGCACCAAACGCTCGACTTCGGTCAAACCCATCTGGACAAACGAAGCCCGAGTATCGGCTGGCGGTTCAAGTGCCAACGCCTCGAGCAGACTTTTAATCGCTGCCACGGGAGTCCTGAATTCATGCGATAACACTGCCATGACTTCACGCAATTGGGATTCGCGTTGCCGAATAAAAGAGACATCCTCGAGCAACAACGCATTCGGCACGGCTTTTGCCACAAAAGTACGTCCGTTTAATTCAAGTTCTAAAATCCCACCATCAAAAATTAGTTTTTCCAAACGATGATTACGAAAAATTTCTATAGGAAAACGATTTATAGCACGTTCAGAACTGATTCCAAAGAGTTTTTCTGCGGCTAGATTAAGTGCAGAAACGCGACCGCCTTCGAGCAGCACCACCGCCACCTCCAAGGCATTCAGTGCCGCATTCTGGCTCATAACGGCTCAGACCTCATCCGGTAACCTTTACCGCGCACCGTCTCGAGGTAGGCTGGCTCAGAAGGCTCATCACCCAAATGCGCTCGCAATTGAGTGATGTGTTGATCCACTGTGCGCTCACCACCAATAAAATCCACGCCCCACACCTTATCAAGTAACTCTTGTCTCGAGTAAACCCGTCCGGGGTGGGCTGCTAAAAACGCCAATAAATCAAATTCACGCCGAGTCAAATGTAATTCTCGAGATGCAAACAACGCCCCACCAGAATCAAGGTTTAATTCCAATAAACCCACCCGCAAAGCTCCCCGAGGGCGATCACCACTCGAGCGACGTAACAACGCCCGTACCCGAGCCGCCAATTCCGCCGAGCTAAAAGGCTTCGTTAAATAATCGTCTGCTCCGGCATCTAGTCCTTCGACTCGATCCATTTCCGAAGCGCGAGCGGTGAGCATCAGCACTGGCAAACCCGAAAAAGCAGATTCACGTAAGCGTCTTAGCCAAGCAATTCCTGGTTCATCAGGTAGCATCCAATCCAAGACCACAACATCCGAACCAGCCAAATGATTCCAAGCCTCGAGTGCCGTAGAAAAGGCTTTTACCAAGTACCCCGAGCGTTCGAGATGAAAACGCAACGCCTCCCGAACCGAGATTTCATCCTCAACCAGCAACACAGTCACAGCCATTGCCTTTAGATTCTGCGCCAAACGTCATGGTTTTGTCAGGTGAAGAAAGGCTATCAGGAAAAGATAGCCCATAGCCCAAAACCATTACACACTTCTCGAGAAATCTGCATCACTTGGTAATGCCAAAACAAAACGCACAATTAAATTAATGCAATCTTCAATATCCGAAATCTGTACCATTTCATTTGGTGAGTGCATGTAGCGCAACGGAACACCCAAAGCTGCACTTGGAGTACCTTTTCCAAAAATGGCAGTTGCATCGGCATCGGTCGCAGTTAATTTAGGGTAAATAGAAATGGTGGTTTTAATCTGATGCTTTTCTGAGACCTCGAGAAGCATTTGATTGAGTTTTGGATTCATCACCGCACCAAGCGAGATGTTCACGCCACTGCCAAAAGGCACATCGCCAACTTCAGCCGAATCCACACCCGGTTGGTTGCTTTCAAAAGTTACATCCACCGCAATGGCTAATGTAGGCTCGAGTTGCTGCACCGCAAAACGCGCCCCATAACTGCCAATTTCTTCTTGGCTGGTGGCAACCGCACAGACTTCGTGTAGACAATCCAACTGACTTAAACGCCGTAGCGCCTCGAGAACCACAAAACCACCGACGCGGTTATCAAGGGCTTTTGAGACCAATTTATCCCCGATTTGTAGAATCGGCTGCTCGAGAACCGCCACATCACCAAGCCGCACTTTTTGCTTTAATTCTTCGATTGGTAAGCCAAAATCAAGCCAAATATCCTCAATTTTCACGGCTTTAGAACTGTCATCTCCGCTCATCAGATGGACTGGTTTGCGCCCCACCACTGCCAGTAAATCCCCGTCTTTAGCCAGAACCCGCATTCGCTGCCCGGGCAACACCTGCATGTCCCAACCGCCAAGGGCTTTAACCCGCACAAAACCTTTCTCGCCAATTGAAGAGACCATTAAACCAATTTCATCCAAATGCCCACAAAGCATGATTTTAAAACCACGATCACGTCCAATCGTGGCATAAACATTGCCATGCGGATCATGCAACACGCTGGCAAAATCTCTGGCGGCATCTGCCCAAACCGCAGCCACCCGAGATTCAAAACCACTCGGACCCGGAGTCTCGAGTAACGAAAGTAACAAAGACTGATTTTGCATAAAATACTGTACAACGAAAATAGAAGTTGTCACACCAACGCCATGAGGATTGTCACACCAACGCCATGAGGATTGTCACACCAACGCCATGAGGATTGTCACACCAACGCCACTGGTCAAACCCCCAAAATTTGATAGAATCAACCCATGAAACTTGCTTTGAACATCCTGATCTTCGTGATTGCCTCGATTATTGGTTGTGTGATGATTCCGTTTTTAGCCATACAATACCCACTGGTTTGCTTGGTCGTCATTGCGGCTGGTATCTACGCCTTTTCACGCACCTTTAGTCAGAAAAAGAAATTCCAATGAACCGAGAAACTTTTTTTGACGTTGGCGACGGTGAAGTTCAAATTACCCAAGAACAAATTAGGCAGCGCATCCAAGAACTCGGCGCACAAATCAGCCAAGATTACGCAGGAAAACAACCACACCTGATTTGTGTTCTTAATGGTGCATACCATTTTATGTCCGATCTTTCTCGAGCCATTGAACTTCCTATTACCGTGGATTTTCTAGCTGTCTCGAGTTACGGTGTGGAAACCAAAACCAGTGGCGAAGTCAAACTGGTCAAAGATTTGTCATTGCCGCTCTCGGGACGCGAAGTGATTCTGGTTGAGGACATCGTGGACACTGGTTTAACCATGAATTACTTGCTGTCTTATCTTGAGGGACGCGGACCAAACAGTGTCAAAGTGGCAGCGTTACTCTCCAAGCCCTCAAGACGAAAAGTTGAAGTACCAGTCGCTTACTTGGGCTTTGAAATCCCCGATGCCTATGTCTACGGTTATGGCTTAGACCGAGCGCACTTTGACCGTAACATCCCGTTTATCTCGAGTATCAAGAGCTAGGGCAAGAGCTAGGGTGAAAGAAGACTAACCTTTAACCTTTTCACCCTTTAACCCTTTAACCTAAGCCCCTATGTTTGAAAAACCAGTTTTGATTGTGTCCTGCCAAGCTCGAGACGACAACCCTTTAACGGGCAGTGTTTATATGCAGGCAATGGCAATGGCAGCCCTGCAAGGTGGGGCGGATGCCATTCGAGCCAATGGTGCAGCCGATATTGCGGCTATTCGCCAAATTACCGATAAACCGATTATTGGACTACTTAAAAAAGATGTGGCTGGTTTTGAAGTCTACATCACCCCAGATTTTGCCAGTATCGAAGAAGTGGCTTTGGCGGGAGCGGATTATATTGCCATAGATGTAACTCACCGTCCACGCCCAGTGCCACTCGAGGAATTATTTAGCATCATTCAACAATTGGGCAAAAAAGTTTTTGCCGACTGCGCTACACTGCAAGATGCCACTCGAGCCGCCGCATTTGGAGCAGATGTGGTCAGTACCACAATGGCTGGGTACACCCCAGAGACCCAAACCCAAAAGACCTCAGAACCAGACTTTGCCCTGCTCGAGCAAATTTGCCAAAGCGTAAGCGTACCCGTGGTTGCTGAAGGGCGATTCTGGAGTCCAGAACAGGTTACAAAAGCCTTAGCTCTAGGTGCAAGCGGTGTGGTGGTTGGAACTGCCATCACCAACCCTCGAGATATTACCAAGCGGTTTGTGGCAGCACTACCAAAAGATTAAAGTCAGGAAAACACTTTTACCGTTTACGTCATGCCCTTCAATACACCCTGCCCAAAATCTTTGGTCATTCGTTCAATCGCGGTTTTAGCCGTGGCTTGAGCCATCTTTTCAAAGGCACGTCCGCCCCATTTATCGGCTGTTGGTAGCTCGAGATGCACAATAATTTGCAAACCATAAAGAATTTCAACCTTCACATTGGTCTGAATAGCTTTTCCTTGCCCAGATACTTCCGCCCATGCCCTACCCTGCAAAGGCTGAGCAATTAGATTTGCGCCAGTATTGTGTGGCTCGAGAACCGAATGAAAATCTAGGCGTTGCGTACCCAAAACGGGTACTTCAACCACAAGGTCAGCATAAACATGATTCTGCTCGAGTCTTAAACCATCTATAAATGGCACATGGGCAAGACTTTTTTGCACATCGGTCAAGTACAAAATGGCATCTGAAAGCGAACCCTGATATTCAAGAATAAAGTTTTTAGCAGTTTCTATCTTCACTCGATCCACTCAACTGTTAATTCATTTTCTTTAGCGGCGGCGGCAATCTCCGCGTCGGTCGCACCACGTAACTTTGGTAAATCCCTGAAACTCTGGGTAGCATTGGCATAACCCACGCGAACCACCACTCGTTCAGACGTTTCGTCTTTACCAATTTTCCAGACCAATTGATTACCTAGGGTCTCGAGTTGTTCGCGCAGCACCCGCGTTTCGGGAATCGGGCTGGCATTGTCAAACAAATCATTCATGTGACTAGATTACTGCTCGAGTCACATGGAGAACAAGGTGCGTTAGGCGGTGAAATTTTAGACTTCGGTGCAATAAATTTATATCAATGACTTCATTAGGCTAGTAGTTGCCTATCGTAGAATGGAAAGTCAGATTTTTTGACGATCAAACGACGTTCGTTGTGTAACCTTCTAGAATGCGAAAAAGCAAATTTATCCAAGGAATAGTTGGCATTGGCACACTTGGGCTAATGTTTGCCTGTCAACCACCCGTACCGCCGCCACTTCCTGTTGCTTTGCCTCAAACGGTTAATGGCACAATCGCTCAGTGGTCAAGCACCAGTAGCGGGGTGCTAAAAAGTTACCTCGCCAAAGACCAAGCAGCCCTAGCTCAGAGCGGTATCTCGAGTACAGGCGCGTTCAGTCTCGAGTTACCTGTGGTCACAACCCTGAGCGCAGGGGTTGGTAATGTACTTCGTGGTTGTGCCAATCCAGACGTGACTGCCAATCCAACCGACCTAAAACTCTCGAGTGTTGTGACTTGGGCGGTTGAAAGCAGTAGCTTATTTGCTGGCGAAGTCAATCCCAACAAAACCAATAACCCTGTGCGTTGGATTTTCTCCGACAAAGCCAGTACCGTGACAGGTACAGAAATATGCCTTGGAATGACCACCAAGGGGGACGCAGTTTACACCTATAGCCTCAATTTAACCTTGGGTTGGAATGCTTACCAAATTACAAAAACTGCCGATAAAGCTTATACAGTCTCGAGTCTTGGGCTATCTGAAGCACTGACTTGGGTTTTTAGTGCCTATCAAGATTTACGCGGACTGGTAGGTGGTGCAGATACTGGAAGTATCAACAACCGCATTAAAGGCAGCTTGCCAACCATAGATATTAACCAAATGCTGTTGCGGATTAGCGTGGGTTATGACTCGAGCTACAACAACCTGACGGGAATTTTGCCGACTGGCTTAGATTTTGACACTGTTTTACCAAATACTGTAGACCCAGCTTATTTAGGTTTGGTCGCAGATTACTTAAGACCAGCCGAAGGTTGCACCAATGCAGTCACCAACAGCAATCCAACCGCTAAGAGTGGAATACTCGACGTTTTACTGTTCAAAAACGGTATACCTTCACATCAAGCATTGTTGCGCTCTTATGCCCATGAAGTGCAGTGGTGGTATGTTGACCAAGCCACCACGGTCTCGGGTTTTCAGACTTGCTCTGGCTCGAGAGCAATTATTCAAAAATACAATTTGCAATTGCAAGTTGGCTGGAATGCAATTGTCGTTTCGCTTGACGACTTTGGAGCAGTGCAGTTATTCCGTACAATTACGATTCCAAGCGGCAGTCAGTGGTTTCCAACCGTTTTAACTGGCGATAATACTTTCACCCCCAGTGGTTATCCATTTGCAGGAACAATTGTAAATTGGACAGACACGAACGGCAACCCTTTACCCGAAGGTGTTTTGCAAGCCAATTTCCGTACCGTAGACCCACAATTTTTTAACCGCCCGTTACAAACCACAGCGATTAAAGCGGGTGTCTTTGATTTCTTTGTTCCCAAAGAAGTGTCTTCAGAAATGAAAGCAATAGAATTTCAAGGGGTGTGCAATAAAGTCTTTGCCATACCAAACACCATCAAAGGTGCAAAGCTCTACTTGGATGTTCGGGTTGCAGGGCAACAAATTGCCCTATTGAATGCCCAAAATGGCAACCAGCGCTTTGAATGGTTTTATGCCAGTGCCGACAGCCAAGTCAGTGCCACAGAACAATGTAATGTGGGGGGTGTAACTTACAGCGAAGAATACAATCTTAGTCTTAAACAAGGCTGGAATACACTGATTTACACCCAACTCGAGCAAACCGCCACGGTCAATCGCCAGAGTATTACCGTTGGTACAGCCTCGAGTATCCAATGGTCTTTGCAGCGTATCCCGCTCACCCTTGGTTCAGCAGCCAGTAGCACCAAGACGAGTCTGCAAGGACAAATCTTAAATCCAAAGGCACTGGCACAAACCCTTAAAGTTGTCATTTTGCCAGACACGGAACTCGACCTTATACAAGAACTCGGTTCGGTCAGTATTGCAGCCAACGGCGATTTTTCGCTGGCATTACCCAATTCACTCGACCCAAGCCTGTTTATTCCTTTGTCCTTTGATGACCCAGATTGTACAGGTTTGGTCAATTACTCAAACCCCAATGCGGCTGGCACACCCCTGGATTTAGAAATTTCGGATGCTCAAGGGCAGTACATCACCACACCAATACCGATTTTTGTGGATAACGTGAATAACGAAAAAGTTGAATTTGCATGGTGGTTCTTAGATTCTGCCACCAATATCAGTGGTCAACAAACCTGTACCGATACAACCACGGGCGAAATAGCCAATGTGACCTTTAGTCTGACTTTACAAGCAGGTTGGAATCTGATTGGTGTAGCCCTCAAAGGCGGAACATACACTTTGAGAAGCTATGAGA
>JBEGTV010000054.1:0-9376 GCA_041179225.1 Deinococcota bacterium
GCAATAATGACCATGATTTGAGTGGCACTAAGAACAATTAGGGTTGGCACATCCCTATGCACTTTATGCCCAATTTCGTGTGCCAAAACCATTTCTACGCTTTCAGGCTGCATTTTCTCGAGGAGCGTGTCGGAAATAATCACTTCTGTTCCTAGTCCGTCAGGCGATAATGAGGCGTTCATACCTTTGGTTTTCTCGGAAACCTCGAGCTTCGAGACTTTACTGAGTTTAATTCCAGCTTTGTTAAAGACGTTTTGAATCCGAGCTTCAAGGTCTGGGTTGTTGATTGGACTGGATTTGTAATTCAACCGAGCCAACTTAGGTGATAAGAAAATAATTGCGGTGAATAGAATCGCAATTAAACCCAATGCCATTGGAAACCATAGGTCTGGAAAGCTACGAAAAATCGTGTATAAACCCAAGAACACCAGACTTAAAATAATCCCATTGACCAAAAATCCTTTGAGGTGATCGAGTAACCAACCTGAAAAGGTTTGTTTGAGGATTTCATATTTCTTGCCTTGGGTATATCCAAAGTAAACTTCGAGTGGAAATTCAAGCAAAAACATAATAATTTGAAAAACCAGAATAAATAAAACCGTTGGCACAAAAGCATTACCGCCCAGTGCATCACGCAGATTGGCAGATAAACCCGTGATTGTGAATAAGCCAAGGAAGACCAAAGACAAACCAAGGCTTAAGCCTGCGCTAATGACCGAGTTGCGTTCACGGGTTTTGGCTTGCTCGAGTTTTTTGCCCTCGAGAATTGGGGTGGTGTCTGCGTTGGTCATGCTGCACCTAATTTCCCGAGAATCGTGGTTATGTTGCCTTGCCAAGCAATACTGGCGATGTAGGGCTTAAATCCCATTTCGGTGTTGATTTTCAGCATTGGAGCGTTGCTGTCGGCATTGCCAGTGCGAATAAACTTAGCATCTGGGTTTAACTCAAGTAAACGCATCAGGTTAGCAGCTTTAAGCCAACGCCCAAGTCCATGATTACGGTGTTCTGGCAGTACGCCTGTGCCGCCTTGCATCACAATTCCAGGGCGGCTTTTAGCCCAACCAAGTTCATTCAAGCCAACCAATAGCCCACTTTTATGGCGTATCACAGCCGTTAAAGCATCTCGGTTGCCGGCTTTTCGCAGGGCTTCTTGTTGGCGCAGCATTTCGGGAGTGAAATGAAAATCTTCAATTTCTAAGTCATCTTTTGGCGCGGTGTTCATCACATTGCCAAGTTCGGCATACGCCACCAAATCATTTTCTGGGACATCGCCATGCCAAATTTCTAAGTTGTAATCATCGGGCTGACGAGTTGTCCAAGTTTTGATTAAACCACTGGGCAATTCAGCAATTTTAAGTTGATTAACATGATTGACCAAGCCTTGGGTTAGTCCGTACTTCTCGAGGAAAGGTTGACCTGCCGCAACACGATCACTGCTGTCAGTAATCAGTAAAGTCCGTCCGAGCTTTTGGCTGTGCTGTGTGGCTAAACGAAGTAATTGTGTGCCTATGCCTTGGCGACGCAAATGCGATTCAACCACCAATTCGAGTTGAACCACGTGTTGATTGGTATCCATATTGAGAATTTGCAGCGTTGCATGAGCGCCAACCTCCCCGTTGGCATCGGGTACACTCCAAGTTTCAAGGTCAAGAATCGGTGGGAGGTGCGCCATTTGTGCCACCATCTCCTCAGGGTCTCTTGCAGGGTCATCTGGGTAGGTTTCCAAGCGGTGACGGTTAATATGCGCGACAACGCCACGAATAAAATCCGGGGTGAATTGGTGTTTGCTGCGGTGTTCAAAGTTCATAATGCTCCTTGTGATGCAATGTTCATAATGCCCCTTGTGATGCAATGTTCATAATGCCCCTTTTGGCTCAAGGGTGGTGGTTAGCACAGCCCAAGCGGTACGCAGGGCGTACTTGGCGGCTTTCAGCGCCCGACGCAGGTATTTGGCTTGGGTGTTACGAATTGGCTCGAGCAGCGCATAAGTTTGGGCTTCTTGGAAGAGCATCTCGAGTTTTAATTGGTTGTCATAGTTATTCATAGGTCTAACTCCTTTGCCTGTCAAGCTAACTTGACATAATATAAAGCTAACTTGTTTTTTTGTCAAGCAACCTTTACTTTTAGATCAATAAGTTATAACGAACCAAGACCATGTACACTGTAGATATAAGGTGTACTTGTCACTTTAAATGAGAAATGCCTTTTTTTGGCGTGAGTGTAAAATGAAATGCCACTTAGTCCAATGAGAGCTATGCTGTTTTCAATTTGAGCTTGGCGATAAAAGTTTAGTGAAAATGCGACCAAACCGACCAAGCCACCAATCAAGAATCTAACCGTTTGGATAATCATTGCAGGGTCTTTGCATACTGCAATTCAGGAATCTGCATTCGACTTTGTGACTTTTAGAGCGTAATTTTGCTCTTAAGGAGCAATTTGATTCAGAAGGGTAACTATAGTTGGAAAGTTAGAAAACGCCATGTCTTGATATTTTGAAAGTTGAAGTACAATGGCATTACGTCGCCGAAAGGTATTGCTTTGAGTTTCTTCACTACATTTCAAGTTTTGGCTGGTTGAAATTCTGCACGTTTGTTCGTTTAGTTTATTGCTTCAATGACTCTTAGCGAATTATAAATAAGCTTGTCGTAATATGTAGAAAATACCGAACCACAATCTCAAATAGAGGTAAAGCAATGTCAGAAAAATACCCAATGCAAGATGTCATCGTGCTAATACCAGGAATCATGGGTAGCGTCCTGCAAAAAGAAGGACGTGATATATGGGCTATTTCTGGACAAGCCATCTGGAATGTAATCTCTGATCGGAATTCGTCTCTCGAGGCACTTCGGGTAAACCAACCTGATCTAAGTGTCTCGCAAATTGAGAGTTACCTTGAGCGTGATCCTCATGCCTTAGATGAAGTAGGCGGTGGGCTTCGCGCTACAAAAATCATGCCTGACGCACATTTGATCCCTGGTATTTGGAAAATTGACGGGTATTCCAATGTCCGAAACACCATCCTCAACCATTTTGATGTCACCGAAGGAGACTTGAGCGATGATAGGGTGGCAAATTACTTCGAGTTTCCATATGACTGGAGGCTCGATAACAGAATCGCTGCGTATCGGCTGAAGTATTTACTGGAAAAACGATTGTATGCCTGGAGAGTAACAACCAACGCTTCTAATGCAAAGTTTATCTTTATTTGCCATAGCATGGGTGGCTTGGTGGCAAGGTACTACTTGGAGGTGATGCAAGGTTGGCGTGAGTCAAAGCGACTAATTACCTTTGGGACTCCGTATCGTGGTTCACTCAATGCACTCGACTATTTGGTCAATGGATTCAAAAAAGCAACTTTAAATTTCACGGACGTTGTGCGTACCAGTACCAGCATTTATCAGCTTCTTCCAAATTATCAATCTGTCAAGCAAATAACTAGCGAAAATTCAACCGACACTAGGATCGTTGATTTATCTATCCCAAATGTTGATCCTGCTCGAGTCAATCAAGCAATGGATTTTCATGCACAAATTGCCGATGCTGTCGAAAAGAACAAAGCTGGAAAACTCGAATCAGGTTTGTTTCGAGTTGATCCGATTGTAGGTTCAAATCAACCAACACATCAATCGGGAATCTTGGAAAATGGAACTGTAAAGATGGCAACAACTGTTCTCGAGCCTAGGTTCGCCAGACTATTTGATGGCGATGGCACTGTCCCGCTCCTGAGTGCGATGCCTCCTGAGCAAATAGATTCTGTATCTGCGGCATTTTTCGCAGAAACGCACAGCTCTATTCAGAACAATAAACAGGTACTCGAGCATGTCATTAAATTGCTGGAATTCTCTCAGCTTGAGCGTGAAGAATTTTCAAACCAGAAGTCAGTTATGTCCGCTATCCGCCTTAAAGTGGATGACCTGTATTTGCCTGAAGAACCAATTCGCATACAGGCTTCGGTCAATAGCAGTAGTCCACCGCCGTTGCAACTCCAAATCAAACGAGCTGACGGGTCAGAATCCAAAGTTATTCCATTTGGTACGGCAGACAATAACTGGCAAGAAATCATTTTAGAAGGACTCAAGCCAGGGTTGTATCGGATTGCTGTGGGAACGGTTGAGCGATTAGAAATGTTTAATCCTGTTCATGATTTTTTTGAAGTTGCGGGGTAAGTTCGGTGACATCATTTTTGTTTAAAGCATTTACCAAAGCAGTAATGCCAACTGGGGTACTAAAATAGCTCATGTGATCGCAGGCGATTGCCACCACTTTTATTGGGGCAGGCTCACGGTTTGAAGCGACATTCATGGCACTTTCCATGCTCACCGCAATGTCATTGGGTTGGTTTGCAAAGAAGGCTCGAGTGCCTAATTTTTTGGCTAATTTTTGAAACAGGGGTTGCTTAGAAGTCTCGAGCAGCACATCACCGCAAATAAGGGTATATGGGATTTTAGGGTCACTTGTTGCAGCGAGGGCGCTAAAGACACCTGAATTCGGATTCAAATCATCCATGTTTTTATCTAATTGTTCAATAAATCCAAGAATTCCAGCTATAATTCGGAAAGACCAATTAGCCGTACCCAGTACGTTCAAACCAACCGCAAAGGTTGCTGTTGCCCAACTCACCCAGTCTTGTGCCTTAGCCCAAGGCGAACCTTGATTCGGAGTACCTAACATGATCAAACTTTTCACAATCATGTTGCCTTGGAAAAGTTCAATAAAGCACCTTGAAACAAGTCCTCCCATTGAATGTGCCACGATGTCCAGATGTTTACCCTGTTGTTGAACAAGCCCTACTTTCTCAAGACAACTTTTCAAGTCTTGGGCATTTTTTATGATTCCATCGTTTATGCTTTCATAGTCAAAAGTCAAAATCAGGTCATAAGGATTCTCGAGTTGAAAATCCTCTGACTCAAAGCAAGTTAATAGGCTTTCAGTGTCTCCGATGATTCCATGAACAAAAAGTAGAATCCGATTTGCGTTCGCTACCAAGGCTGCTACTTCATCAGGCTGCGAGTACACAGGTTTTGCTGATTCGTCGAAGGTAACAGCTCGCAACAGAGGATAAGGGTATTCCAAGCCAATGCGACGACCAACCAATTTATGGAATAGAATACGAATTGCACCCGTCAAACTTTTTGTCCCAATCGCGGCTGGCGAGGGCAATCGCTCAATGTTGACTGAAACACCTGAATCATCTTGCCTTCCAATCCCAAGAGGCAGGTACAAACCCAATTCCGAATCCCAAGCCGTTGCCACTATCATTTCGCCTTTTTCGAGCTTGGCATTTTGTATTTGCAGTTCAAGTGGTGTTTCTCGAGTCACAGCTTCTGCGCGTTGGACATTATTCAACTCAAGAACATACAAATCTGGGTTGCCACTTTGAGTGGTCTGAAACGACCAAAGTTGCCAGTGTTCTTCATCGGCATTCATGAAGGCTGGAATTGTTGGGATACCAATGTCTCGAGTGGCTAACTGGATGCTGGTTAGCCTCACATCGCCCATGATCTGTGCATGATTATGAAGAGTTAGGTTTTGAACCAACGAGGTAGATTCAGAAAGCGGTTGCTGATCCAATGGACGGATAAGGTGAATAGGTAAATCTATCGTTACCCAATCTGCCAATCGTTTTTCTCGTTGCATTTGCCTCATTCCAGATTGCAGATTGTCCAGTAAACGTTCCAAAGAATTATTGGGAGAACGTTCTTTGTTCCCTCGTTTTCTCAAAGGTTGCATTTCGATGGTCAACGGCTCGAGTTGAAGTAAGTAAGCGTCGAACGGTTCAGTAGAGGCAATCAGTTTGATTCGGTCGTGAATCTCGGTAATTCCGTTTTCACTCCAATCATCTGGAATAAGGCAGGGTATTGGGTTGTCAGACCATGCCGATACTTCTTCTCCTGGATTGAGCCATACGCCTAATTTTGAGTCTGAACCCTCAAGCAAATCTGCAAAGACAGCATATTCATTATCGAGATACAACATGACGCAATATAATTTTACTTTGCCAGTGTTCTTAACCCGAATTTTATACTGTGGTTTTTGAGCCGAAGATGGTTGCATGAGAGACAATTCGACTAAATCTAGTATGGGTTCGGAGTCAATAACAACTGGGCTAACACTTTGGTCAGTCACGGCAAAAACGTCCATTTGAACAGCTTGACTCAATTTGCTCTGGAGGTTCTCGAGGTGCAATGTTGAATGCCAACGACTCATATGTTCAAGGCGCTTAACAACATCAATCGCGCCAGCTTCGGTGATATCTTTGACGGCTGTGACCAGCTTGTCCAATTGTTTATTTGCACCAATGCGAGACAAGTTAAATTGATTCTCTGAAAGTTTGACCCGAAACACCGCTTCGGATGCCGTTGCCACTTCTTGGACATACAAAGATGGTTGACCATCAACGTTTTTTAGGGCATGACGAACCAAGGCTAAACCAGACTCATCGCCCTCGAGCAGCACACCTAACAAAAGGACGGGATGCTCAGTGATGATTGCACGATAGGTCAAACTGGTATCCGGCGCTCGAGCAGAACAACATCAGTCCCTATATGCTGGCTGAACAAGCCGATTTGCACCGAGCCACGGTTTACGAGGATATTCTCAAATCTCGAGGAAGCGGACTAAAGTTTGAGGTTTTAGGACGGATACTATCGGCACTCGAGGTGCTGCTTGAGCGAAAAGTGGGTCTCGAGGAAATACTCGAGGTTCACTGGGAAGACTGAAATCCGACCGCATGTCTGTAGAGTGTATTTTCTCAAAGCTGGCGAAGAAAACTCTGCGAGACTCTCAACCATCAAGTAGAGTGCCAGTGTTTGAAGAAGCCAATTTTTTGCAAACAGGTTTACTGGGGATCAAAACCTGTATTCTGATAAGACATGGATCGCTTCACACCCTTTCACGCTCGACTCTTTGCTGAGGAGTTGATCCAACGCTTTTCCTCGGATAGTCTCGAGAAGCTCAGTACCGCCTTGATTGATGCACAAGTGGATTTGAATCCACACCAAGTTGATGCTGCCTTGTTTGCGTTTCAGTCACCATTGTCAAAGGGCGCGATTTTGGCGGATGAAGTGGGTTTGGGAAAAACCATCGAAGCGGGGTTAGTGATCGCGCAGAAATGGGCTGAACGTAAACGTCGGGTGTTGGTGATTACACCAGCCAACCTTCGCAAGCAGTGGTTTCAGGAACTGACCGAAAAGTTCTTCTTACCCTGTGCAATCCTCGAGAGCAAATCTTTTAACGCTGCTTGGAAAGCAGGACACTTGTTGCCGTTTGAATCAGATCATGTTCTGATTTGCTCGTACCAATTTGTTAAGAATAAAGCCCTTGAAGTCAGGCGAACCCGTTGGGACTTGGTGGTGGTAGACGAAGCTCACCGTCTACGCAATGTCTACAAAAGCTCGAGTATTTTAGCCCAAGACATCAAACAAGCTATTGAACACGCGCCAAAGATTTTATTGACCGCCACGCCATTACAGAACAATTTGCTCGAACTCTACGGGTTGGTGAGTATCATAGATGACCGTACCTTTGGGGATCTTGCCAGTTTTCGGGAGCAGTACAGTAACCTAAGTGATCAAAAAACATTTTTGGCTTTGCGTGAGCGCCTAAAGGCGGTTTGTCATCGGACTTTACGCCGCCAGGTTCAACCATTTATTAAATACACCAAGCGCTACCCAATGGTTGAGGATTTTACACCCCACAAGAATGAACAAGAACTGTACCAAATGGTGGGTGGGTATCTGCAACGAGAAAATCTTCAAGCCTTACCAAACAGCCAACGTAATCTAATCACTTTAGTGTTGCGTAAATTACTGGCTTCAAGTTCGTTCGCTATCGCTGGGGCGCTCGAGAACATCGCTAAACGACTTAAAAAACGGCTTGAGAAACAAGTTCAAGACCCAATTGAACTTGAAGACTATGAAGCTTTTGAAACCACTGCCGAAGAATGGTCTGAGGAGAACGAACCAGTACCACCGCTAAACGACTTTGACCGTCAAGCAATCCAACAAGAAATAACTGATCTCGAGCAGTTCTATGCTCTGGCAGCCAGCATTGATGATAATGCCAAAGGACAAGCCTTGCTGACCGCCTTAAAACGGGCATTCGCTGAAGCCAATCGTTTAGGCGCACAGCGCAAAGCAATCATTTTCACCGAATCCAAACGCACCCAAGCTTACTTACTGCGTTTACTCGAAAACTCCGAATACAACGGCAAAGTCGTGTTGTTCAATGGCACAAACACTGACCCAGCCTCAAGAAAAATCCATACAACTTGGCAAAAGCGCCATGCAGGAACAGATCGCGTGACCAAAACCACCGCCGATGTTCGCAGCGCTTTGGTCGATGAATTCCGCGAGCAAGCTGAAATCATGATCGCCACCGAAGCTGGCGCGGAGGGCATCAATCTTCAATTCTGTTCACTGGTCGTGAATTATGATTTGCCGTGGAATCCGCAACGGATCGAGCAACGCATCGGACGCTGCCACCGTTATGGACAAGCCCACGATGTGGTCGTGGTCAATTTTTTGAACCGCAGCAATGAAGCCGATCAACGGGTTTTTGAACTGCTCACCGAGAAATTCAAGCTCTTCGATGGGGTCTTCGGCTCGAGCGATGAAGTTCTGGGCGCAATTGAATCTGGTGTGGATTTCGAGAAACGCATCATGCAAATCTACCAACAGTGCCGCACACCAATAGAAATCCAAAGCGCTTTTGATGAATTGCAAACTTCATTGGGCGAAGAAATCACCGATTCGATGAAAACCACGCGGCAAAAACTGCTCGAGAACTTCGATGAAGAAGTCAACCAACGTTTGAAAGTCAGCGAAGCAAAAAGCAAGGAAACGCTCTCCCGATTTGAACAACTGCTCATGAACTTAACCAAAGCCGAATTGGGCAATGCCGCAACCTTTGGTGACAACGGTTTTGAATTGCATCACAACCCAACCACAAGCAACATTCCACTGGGACGCTACGAACTCCCTCGCCGCAACCCAGAAGCCCATTATTACCGCCTCTCTGACACCCTAGCGCAGTATGTGATTGAAACTGCTAAGAACCGAAGCCTCGAGAACCAAGAACTCGAGTTTGATTACACTGCCTACACAGGTAAAATCTCAGTGCTTGAGAATTTGCAGGGTCGCGCGGGATGGTTGCGACTCTCCAAGTACAGCATTAGCGCCCTAACCCAAACGGAAGATTATTTGGTGTTCGCCAACGATACGGGTATCGAAGCCGACATCCTGCCACACTTATTTAAATTATCCGCCAAAGTCATCGCAAACGCACCAACCGAAACACCACCGAGCAGCCTCGAGGTACACACCACCGAACAACAACGCCGCATTCATCAAGAAATTTCGCAACGCAACGCCGTGTT
>JBEGTV010000055.1:0-9327 GCA_041179225.1 Deinococcota bacterium
AACGGAGGTGGCGCAATCGTGAATGTCTTGTCTGTGGCATCTTGGGTTAACCTATCAGGGGCTGGCACTTACAGCGCCTCAAAAGCCGCAGCTTGGGCGCTCAGCAATGGTTTGCGCGTGGAACTCCACAACCAAGGCACTCAAGTTTTAGCCCTGCACGTTGGCTACATGGACACCGACATGGCAAAAGGTGTTGATGTACCTAAATCAAAACCCGAAGATGTTGCTCGGCAAGTGCTTGAAGCGCTCGAGGCTGGTAAAACCGAGGTATTGGCAGATGAACTGACAGTTCACATCAAGCAAGGGCTTTCACTGCCAGCAGGGACACTCGAAATGATGTTGCTCGCAGCTTCAAATGCTTAAGGAGAGGTCTTTATGTCGAGTATCAATCAATACAAATCTGCCCCAACCCAAGGCAATACCAACAACCAACCCGTCATCACGTCCTATGCAAAAGCACCAACCCGCACCATCGCTGCTGGAGGTATGACCTTCGCGTACCGAGAACTTGGACCCAAAGGCGGCATTCCAGTGATTTTCTTTGTTCACCTCGCCGCAACACTGGACAATTGGGACCCACGCATCATTGACCCAATCGCCAAGAATCACCACGTCATCGCTTTTGATAACGCTGGTATCGGCGCATCCACTGGTCAAGTGCCAGACACCATCGAGGCTATGGCAGACGACGCATTCACTTTTATCAATGCCCTTGGGTTTAGTAAGATAGACATATTTTCCTTCTCGCTTGGCGGTATGGTCGCCCAAGACTTCGTTCTCAAGCACCCCAACTTTGTCCGCAAGCTGATCCTGACTGGCACCGGACCTCGGGGCGGTAAGGACATGGACAAGGTGGTTGGCACTACCTACTACGATGTGTTGCGAGCCACATTAACCTTTGTAGACCCGAAGGAGTTTCTGTTCTTCAAACGCAATGCCGCCGGTAAGCTCGCCGCACGCGCTTTCGTCAATCGGCTCAAGGAGCGCACCGTTGACCGTGACACACCAATCACAATTCCAGCATTTCAGACACAACTCAAAGCGATTCAAAGGTTCGGACGCTCAGCCCCGTCTGACCTCTCGAAGCTCACCCAACCGACGCTTATCGCCAACGGTGACAACGACCGTATGGTACCCTCGGTACTTTCCGAGGACATGCACCGCCGCATCAAGCACTCCGAACTGATCATCTATCCCGACTCGGGACATGGTGGGATTTTCCAGTTTCACGAGAAATTCGCTCCTGCTGCCGTGGAGTTCTTGACGCGATGAACACAAACCCGAACAGTCAAACTGTGAGTCTCATACCTCCATTCGTTAAAAAACCTTTTGTTTCGTCAATTCTTCTATGGGTGCGTACCGATCAGCCTCGACAAATGGGGATGGAGTATTGGAAGGGTCCGCACTCCAAAATCATCAGTGCGACCCCCGGCTTCGACGAGTATCGCCAGCTACACCTGTCCGAGAGCAACCCCGGGCTTTGGCCAGCGACTCGAGGCGTTGAGACGACCATCCCGACAGATCGCAAAATTGATGGGGTTGCAGAAGTCACTTTTAGGTCTATCTTCTCGCCTTTGTTCGGTCAGAAGCAAACCAAACTCGCCTACAAGGATGAGATCAATGTCTTCCGACGCACCCTGCTCTACGCGGGACTGCCATATTCCGCCCGATGGTACACCGTGAATACTGACGGGGCAAAAACCGAAAGCCGAGTCCTCATCTACCTTCGGAAAAAGGATGGTGTTAGTACGGATGCTTTCCGGAAGTTCATCAGCCATGAGTTTGTTGGCGCGGTTGCCAGTACGGGCGTACTGAAGGAACTCCGAACACAGGTGTTTATGCCGTGGATCGAGAAGCTCTGGGACACGCCAGATGTAGCCCACGACAACCCCAAGGATCAGCATTTTCACGCCTCCTTAATCCTTGGCTTCACCGACTCCAGCGTGCTACGCGCATTCTTCGCCAGTGACGCAGTATCAAGGCTGTCCGCCAAGCTACCATCGTTTGTCTCAGCCATCCACGCCTACGAGATGCCCGAGGCGCTCACCTATGTAAAAAACGGGAATGCCCTGTCGCAATACGAGAAATAACGGTTATCAGCAACCGCAGTTGAAGCCCGACACGGTGGCATCGTCTAACGAATTGGTTGTGCAGGCTCTGGCGTTGCTCAGTAAAAACTTTAAGGAGAAAAAATTATGAAAGCATTTATGATCAATCGTTATGGAAAAAAGAATGACTTACAATTGACTGAAGTGCCAGACCCATTGCTCCAAGAAAATGATGTACTGGTTCAGATTCACGCTGCTGGTGTAAACCTTCTGGATTCTAAAATCAGAGACGGAGAGTTCAAACTTATTTTGCCGTATTCATTACCACTTATTTTGGGCAATGATGTAGCTGGGGTGGTGGTTCGAGTCGGCTCTCGAGTGCAGCGATTCAAGGCAGGCGATCAGGTCTATGCTCGACCAAATAAAGATAGAATTGGAACTTTTGCCGAATTTATTGCGATGAACGAAAATGACGTGGCAATCAAACCAAAAAACCTTACTATGGAAGCGGCGGCTTCTATCCCTTTGGTCGGTTTGACCGCTTGGCAAGCACTGATTGAAAAAGCGAATCTCAAAAAAGGGCAAAAAGTGTTCATTCAGGCGGGTTCTGGTGGTGTAGGAACATTTGCAATTCAATTGGCAAAACATTTGGGTGCGACCGTAGCAACAACCACAAGCGCCGCCAATACCGAGTTGGTAAAAAGCCTTGGTGCTGATATTGTGATTGATTACAAAAAAGATGATTTTGAGACCGTGCTACGTGATTATGACGTGGTTTTGAACAGTCAAGACGAAAAGACGCTCGAGAAATCATTGCGGGTGCTTAAACCCGGTGGTAAGCTGATTTCAATCTCTGGTCCACCCGATCCAGATTTTGCCAAAGAAATTGGCGCACCTTGGTTTTTGAAACTGGTCATGCAGCTTTTGAGCTTTGGGGTCAGAAGAAAAGCCAAGCGTCTGAATGTGGGTTTTTCATTTCTGTTTATGCGAGCAAATGGAAAGCAATTGCAGGAAATTGCTTCTATCATTGATTCTGGTGTCATACGACCCGTTATGGACAAGGTATTTTTGTTTGAAAAAACCAATGAAGCGATGGCTTATGTCGAAACTGGACGTGCAAAAGGCAAGGTTGTCATCAAGTTGAGATAAAATAACCTAAAGCCAAGAGTACAATGTTCACCAAATGCTTTGACTGTTTTCGCTCAAAATCTCCGCATTTATCAACAATGTACGTCGCTTCGCCACCTGCTTAAACGGGGTCTGACCCTGCATTGCGTGGGGTATAGAGGCTCGCAAAAAATGTGTAGAGTTTTTTTACAGTGGAATATCTGGTTCTCAGGTAAGCAGGTTACTTGATACATCCTTAAATGCTTTTTCGCTGACTCAATCAGAAATAGCTACTGTTTTAATTCAAAATTCGTTTATTGGTCTCGAGACGAGGTGTGTTCTGTGGAATAAATCCCGGCGGCTCATACAGCATAAAAAGCGGTAATTCAGCTTGGAACATTGTGCCATCAGCCGCAATAAACGTGTAATACCCACACATTGAACCGGGCGGATTTTGAATAGGAACAATGCTGTGATACCGATAGGTTTGCCCTATAGCAATGACTGGTTGTTCACCACTCACACCCTCACCTTCGATTTCTTGCTCAAAGTCTTGTGCATCACGAATAAAAAAGTGCCGTCGTAACAACTGAGCGCTTTGCGTTCCACGGTTGTGCATCGCAATAAAGTACACATAGACCAAACGAGACTCAGTTGAGTGAGCAGGTGAATATACCACCTCCACCGAAATTTCTACAAAATGCTGACCATCCATAGACTGAGCTTAGAACAAAAAGAGGCGAAAGGCAAAAGGCGAAAAACTCATGCTTTCTTTATCCCAACATGAATTGCAGCTAGTCCTGCCGTTAGGATGGTGTATCTGGCTTCAAAACCAATTTCTTGCATAAGAGCAGCTAAGGTTTCTGGTTTTGGGAAAGCAATCACACTTTCGGGCAGGTACTTATAGGCTTCTGGTTTGCCTGAAATCACTCCGCCAATAAAAGGCAGAATGTGCTTAAAGTACAGGGTATAGGCTTGCCCCAACAGGTTCTCTGGGGGTGGTGGAAACTCGAGAATTACACAGCGTCCACCGATTTGTAAAACCCGATGGAATTCTGTAAGTCCTTTTCTAAAATCCGCGAAGTTGCGAAAGCCAAAAGAACACGAAACCGCATCAAAACTAGCATTGGCATAAGGCAGCGCTAGGGCATCGCCTTGTTCAAATGGAATCTCGAGATTTAAGGCTTTGGCTTTGACTCGAGCAATTTCGAGCATTTTTGCAGCAAAATCCGAACCGATTACTTTGGCATCTGGGGCGAGTTTTTGGATGGCAATGGCAAAGTCGCCTGTGCCGGTGGCAATATCAAGGATGCTTTTTGGGTTGTTCTCGAGGACTTCTTTAGCGGCAGCCACTCGCCAGCCTTTGTCTACGCCCATTGAAAGCACTCGATTTAAGAGGTCATAACGCGTGGCAATTGAATCAAACATGGCTTGGACATCTTTGCCTTTATCTGGGTTCTCGCCAACTTGAGGAGCGTTTTTCATGTGAATAACGTAACATTGCCAGTGGCTTTAGTTGTCCCATTTATTTTGAGGGTTTTTGAGCAGCTTCAAACCAGTTGCGTTCCTGATTTGGGTATCGCTATTAAAGCAATCCAACCTGATGTACTCGAGAAAAAAATTAAAGCCAACGGTATACAAGCAGTTTAACAAGTTTTCAAGCTATACTCTGTGAATTATGGCAGGAGTGCATTACATTCCCAGTGAAGCCGCCGAGTATAAACTCAGATTGCTAACCCGCGAGGACACCACTTGGAAAATTGCTGACCTTTGGGAAATGCACGGAGCGCTTGAACTTGAAATTGGTTTAGAAGCCCCCCTAAATTTATCGTGTAGTAACCCCGTTCGTTTTGGACTCGAGCCTTTGACCGAACTTGCCACTTGGGTTGCCACGGGACGCACCCCATTTTTTTCTCGGGTGCTTGGCACAAGTAACTTAGGTACAAGCAATCATTTGTATCACCGTTGGCGCGGTCAGCACGATGCGGTCTTGTTACTTGGCGAGCGCGACAGTACCATTGGGATTCAAAAACTCGAGCGTGAATTCAAAATTACGGTCTTAGAAACCGATGACCAAGCACGTTTAGAAGATCAGAGCATCATCATTTCTCGAGAAGCCCTGCTGTTATTGCCACAGGTTTTTTGGGATGACTTAAACGCCTTGATACAACTGCTCGGGGTTAGACTCGAGAACAAAGAACAAATCAAATGGGGAAAACTCCGTCCAGATTTTTCGTAAATGCAGTTCAAAACCACTTCGTAAGCCGCACCACAGCGCTAAAGCCCTAAAAAAGCGCAGAATACAATCATGAAAGCCATTTGGAACGGTGTTGTTATTGCAGAATCATCAAACACAGTTGTGGTTGAAGGAAACCATTACTTCCCATTTGAAAGCGTGAACTCTGAGTTTTTACGTCCCTCGAGTACCCACACCACCTGCTCGTGGAAAGGCATTGCCAGTTACCACACGCTGGAAGTAGAGGGTAAAACCAATCCCGATGCCGCGTGGTACTACCCAACCCCAAAAGATGCCGCCAAAGAAATCACGGGGCGAGTTGCATTTTGGAAGGGTGTACAAGTCACAAACTAAGTACATCCATGAAATGTTTTAGAGTTTTGTTCCTAAAACATTTCCGACTAAAAGGAGTAAGGGTAACGTATCTCACGCTGTAATGGCAGAATTGACGCTTTTTGGAAATTCTAAAATGAAAGCGTGAGATACTTATACCAACTTTAGGTAGATAGTATTGCTTGATTCCAAACAGTGTTTTTGACGACATATACTTGATTATCGGATTCGAGATTATCTAAATAGATTTGGTATAAAAGCGTTCCGCGCAATTGCGCGGAACGCTTTTAGTTTAAGTTTACTTCGGCAAAGCATTCAAGAAACGGTCTACCAAAATTCGATACGTCGCATCAGCCCCAACACAACGTGTAAAAGCATCCCGAGCAGCAGTCACATCTGAACTTGTACCAAAAACATTATATTGTTGATAGTACACATTACCCAGAACAAAGTAAGCTCGAGCATAGGTTTTATCAAGGGCAATCGCTTTATTGGCAGCTTCAATGGCTAAGTCGTAGCGCTGCCGACCAAGTTCAGCAATGGCTAAAAATGTGTGAACCACAGTGTTATTTGGCGCAAGTTTCACAAGGTCAATAAAGGCATCTCGAGCATCGTCTGGGTTAGCGGTTTGCAGCAGCGCCACGCCACGGTACAAAAGCGCATGAAGATCAGTTGGTGCAAGTTTCACGGCGCGGTTCAGGGCGGTCAATGCCTCAAGTGGATTTTGAGCATCAATTAAACCTTGTCCTAATCTGAATTGGTACAGGGCTTCTCCTGTGAGTTTTGGTGCGCCTAAACGACGTACATCTGCCACTTCGGTCTGTGAGGCTTTGACTTGATTGTTGGTGTTGTTTAATTTAGTGGCAGCCTCAAGGGTTTTGGCTGCATCGTCAGTACGGTATTCTCGCAAGGCGGCAATACCCGTTAAGTACACCGCATCAAAATCGGTTTGTGGCAACCGAGCAAGGATGGTTTTTGCCCGCTCGAGCCGACCTGTTTGAATGTACATCCGTACCACCAGTTTTTGATCCAAGTTATTTGGGTAGACCAGTTTAAGGGTGCTTTCGGCATCATCAAATTTGCCTTGCTTAGAAAGTGTAGCTGCCAAGGCAAGGTTCGCCCGTTGGAACTTCGGGTCACGTCCAAGGCTTTCACGGTAAGCTGCTACTGCCCCCGTATAATCGCCAATACGTTCAAGCAAATTGCCCCGAGCCAAGGCAAGAGTCGCACTGCTCGAGTAACGGGTTTCACCACTGCCCACAAGCTGATTCGCCGCATCGGTGTCAAAAAGTCTTGTGGCTAAGCTATAAACCGTATCTGGTACATCTGGATAAGTTTTAATCACTTCTTGTAAATAAGCCACTGCACCTTCACGGTCTTGTTCCATTAAAGTATCTAAAACTCGGTTGTGCAAACTCACATCATCGGGCATTCTGGCAACCAAAGCGGTCAGGACATCCACGGCTCGGGCAGTATTACCGTACTGCTCGAGAATATCGGCAGCCGTGACAGCCGCTTCGATATAACGCGGATTGTACTGCAAAGCCAATTGCAACGCATCAAGGGCGCGTTGCACCACCGCTTGGTTAATCGGTGTGGTTGACTGCATGATAAAACGCCCATTTAAGTAATGAATTTCTGGTTTAGCTGGATTAAGTTTAATTGCCGTATCAATAGCGGTTTTAGCTTCAGGGTTTTTACGAGCCGCCACAAGTGCCACGACATGTGCAGCTTGCACAAAAGGATCGTTTGGTGCGGCTTTGGCTGCCGTGTTCATCAACACCAGTGCTTCATCTCTTTTATTTGCCCCAATTAAAACCAATGCCCGTCCAGCCAAAGCCCAAGGGTTCTGCCCACCTTTCTCGAGAATCGCACCATTGCCCTCTGAACCCGGTGCAGCGCTGGCTGTTACCACATCGGCGGCGGGTAAACTACGTTCTACAGCCGCTAATTGCTGCGAATCGGTGCTGTTTGGTTTTAAGCCCAGCGCCGTAATTAAACTTGCATTAGAATTTTTAACCAAGGCTGCAAAATCTGCACCTCGAGCCACCGCACTCTTGGTTTCTGTACCGCGTTTTAAGCTGTAAGTAATGGTGTATGACCCTGCTGTTCCCTCGAGTTTACCGTTAATTAAGGTTTGTAAAGAAAAAACTTTATCCAGTGTGGCTAAAAAAGCTGGGCGTTGACGCACCGCACTAAATAAATCCAAGGGCGCGGGCAGAATTGCCCCATCAATGGTTTCTAAGCTACGAGCCACTGCCGTAGGAACAGCCAATGCCAGCACAGAATCGGATGTTTCGAGCGGGTACATGCCAATGCGTTGCCCATTGGCACTACCTGCCAAAGCAAGCGCAGCCAGAGCAGCGACGGTTAAGAATCGTGATTTCACGCCCGTCATCTTAAAGTCTGGCTTCTGAGAGATGTAAGAACACGATGAATTGAAAATTTTAAGGGTGTGGCGTTTGGCTTTAAGGAAAATTATTAAACGTGAACTATAATTCGCAATCATGCTGCTTAAAAATCTCGAGATGGATTTAAGAAACTCACAGTTACAACACGGAATACTAGCAGCACAAGCAATCGCTCAAGGCTGGGGAATAGAACACAGTGAACACCAAGCCGACTGTCGGGAACTGCTGAGTCTGTATACAATTCGACGGGACCGCCTTTCTGCAATGGTATCGGCTCATGCGACACAACTTGCTTATTCAGTCAAAGAATTCGTGGAAAATTTAGAACAATGTAAAACCAAAACGGGAAATTGGATTAGGGTGCAAGGACAAGCAGAGTATTCTTTTAGCATTTTTTGCCTTTCAAAAAACGAAAAACCAATTGGCTGTATGAAAATCGTTAGCAAACTTGAAGTTACACCTGAGCGCTGGGGGAAAATTTGGGAATTGCCTTGAGCATAAATTTTACTCCCCATATAAACGCACAATTCCCTTGGCAGCCGTATTTAGTTTATCGTCAAATGCCAGAAGCCGCACCCCTCGCTGTTCTCGAGCCAGCACTGCCACTGTCGCCAATTGCACTGCATCCGCTCCTCGTAAACCCCTTGATTGCGCTAAACTTCCTGCTTCTTTGGCAATATGATTCTCGAGTGAGTACCTATCCAGATTTTCCCAATCAAGCAATAAATCAGTAAAGGCTTGTTGTGCTTCGGCTAGTGTCAGAATGTTTTTCTCGGTGTGTCTGGTAAAAACACTAATGGCTTCTGGCAGGGCAAGGGTGCTAACCGCCACGGTTTTTGCTTGGCTTACTGCCTCGAGTACCAGTGCGGATTCTGGTTCTTGTACATAAATTTTGACCAATGCGCTTGAATCCAAAAACAGAATCATAAGTTATCTTCACGCTCATCACGCAATTCACGTAACACTTGGCTGGCACTTATGCCATCTCGAGGTTTGATGCTTGGTGGTCGGGGCGAGAATTTTTTGGCAGCAGGATAAACAATTGTTTTTTGAGGGTCTGGCTGACCAGCTTTTAAGACTCGAGTTGGTATTTTGACTTCGCGTACCTCTAGTAAATCATTGACACTAATGTCTTTGCCTGTCAGGGTGCGGAGGGCTTCTATCACCGCTTCAAGAGTTGGCAAATCTACTC
>JBEGTV010000056.1:0-9320 GCA_041179225.1 Deinococcota bacterium
AGGATGTGGTTACGGGCTTACCGACAAATTGGACAATGCTGATTGAACATAAATGCTTTGAACCCGCTTTTTACAGTACGGTACTGCAAGATTGGGGCAGCAGTTATTTAGCCGCGACTGAACTTGGCAGCCAAACCAAATGCTTGGTTGACCTTGGACACCACGCGCCAAACGTCAATATCGAACAGATTGTCTCGAGACTGGCGCAGTTCAAAAAACTTGGTGGTTTTCATTTTAACGACAGCAAATACGGTGATGACGACCTAGATGCTGGTAGCATTAACCCATTTCAGTTGTTCTTGGTTTTTAACGAACTGATCGAAACCGATTCGATTCATACGGCTGCCTACATGCTTGACCAAAGCCATAACGTCACCGACCCGATAGAGAGCCTCATCCAAAGTACCATCGAAATCACCCGAGCTTACGCCCAAGCCCTGCTGATAGACCGTGCTGCCCTGAGTCATGCCCAAGACACCAATGATGCCCTACTTGCCCTCGAGACGATCAAAACTGCTTTTAGAACCGATGTCAGCCCGATTTTAGCCCAAGCCAGAGTTGAATCTGGCGGCGCAAATCAGCCGCTCCAAGTCTACCGAGCCAGTCAATACCGCCAAGCCGTCGCAAAGGTACGCCCAAGCGACACAAGATTAGGTGGCGGGATAATCTAAGCCATGAAAGTCTCCCTATTTATCACCTGCTTAAACGACACGCTTTATCCACAAACGGGAATAGCGACTGTACAACTTCTCGAGCGTTTGGGCTGCCAGATTTCTTTTCCACTAGAGCAAACATGTTGTGGGCAAATGCACCTCAATTCTGGGTATCAGACGGAGACTTTAGAATTAGTACGGCGTTTTATAGAAGTCTTTGAAAAAGAGGAAGCCGAGTACATTGTCTCACCATCTGGTTCGTGTGTCGCAATGGTCAGGGAATACTTCCCCAAAGTTTGTGAATGGGCAAAAGATACCGCCCTCGAGACTCGAGCCAAAGTCATTGCCAGTAAAACCCTCGAGTTATCCGAATTTATTGTGAATGTCCTTAAACTCGAGGATGTTGGCGCATACTATCCGCACCGTGTGACCTACCACAGTTCGTGTCATGGTTTGCGAACATTAGCGCTTGGTGATGCACCTTATACACTGCTTAAAAACGTGCGTGGTTTAGAACTCATGCCGCTCGAGAATTCAGAATCCTGTTGTGGTTTTGGTGGCACATTTGCGATTAAAAATCCCGAAACCAGCACCGCGATGTTAAGTGACAAAATGCGCTGTATCCTCAACACCAAAGCCAATACGTGTACAGGTGGCGATAATTCTTGTCTGATGCAAATTGGTGGAGGTCTCTCGAGAATGAATACGGGTGTACGAACCGTGCATCTGGCAGAAATCCTTGCTCAGACTGAGGGTGGTGCTTAAATGCCTTTTATCAACCCGACAACCTACCAAAAAGCCGCTAAAATTGCCCTCGAGAATCCGCAACTCAGGCGTAACCTTGGTAAAGCCACAACTGCTATTCGTGAGAAACGCCTTCGGGTCGTGGCTGAAATCCCCGATTGGCAACAGCTTCGTGATGCTGGAGCAGCCATTAAAGAAAACGCCATGCAGCGTCTACCAGAGTTACTACTTGAACTCGAGCAGAGCATCCAAAAAGCGGGTGGAAAAGTCCATTGGGCAACCGACGCACAGGAAGCCAACAACATCGTCTCGAGGATTGTACAAGCACACCAAGCCAAAGAAGTGATTAAAATTAAATCCATCACCACCGATGAAATTGGCTTAAACGATGCCTTGCAGGGGACTGGTGTAAATGCTATTGAAACCGATTTAGCCGAATTGATTGTGCAACTGTCTCATGACCATCCAAGCCATATTCTTGTCCCAGCCATTCATAAAAACCGTGCTGAAATTCGGGAATTGTTTTTGAAGTCTTTTAATCTCGAGCCAGAAGATTTAACCGATGAACCAAGGGCTTTAGCCGAAGTCGCACGGCGGTACTTGCGAGAGAAGTTTTTAACTGTACCCGTGGCGATTTCAGGGGCAAACTTTGCGATAGCCGAAACTGGCACGGTTGGTGTGGTCGAATCCGAAGGCAATGGGAGAATGTGTCTGACCCTACCGAAAGTCCTCATCAGCATCATGGGCATCGAAAAAGTCCTGCCCGAACTGCGTGATCTCGAGGTGATGTTGCAACTCCTGCCTAGGTCATCTACAGCCGAACGGATGAACCCATACACCAGCCTTTGGACGGGGGTTTTTGAGGGGGACGGTCCAGAAGAATTTCATTTGGTACTGCTCGACAACGGACGAACCAAAGTTCTAGCGGATGAAGTCGGACGGCAAGCATTGCACTGTATTCGTTGCTCGGCATGTCTGAATGTCTGCCCCGTCTATGAACGGGCTGGAGGACATGCGTATGGCAGTGTTTACCCCGGTCCAATTGGTGCGATTCTTACGCCACAACTGATTGGACTTGAAACTGACCATGCCCAGAGTTTACCGTTTGCCTCGAGTTTGTGCGGTGCGTGTTATGAAGTCTGCCCCGTGAAAATCAATATTCCAGAAATACTGGTGTACTTACGCGGACAAGTGGTGGAACAAAAAACGGGTTTCTTTAATCTCGAGGGGGCTGCCCTGAAAAGCATGGCATGGGTATTTATGGATGTAAAACGCTATGAACTAGCCCAAAAAGCGGCTCGAGTTGGACAGTTGCCAATTGCCAGAAACAATAAAATCTCGAGTTTACCGGGCTTATTAGCGGGTTGGACAAATAGCCGTGACTTACCAAGTGTTCCTCAACAAGCCTTTAGAGATTGGTGGAAGGAACGAAAATCATGAGCCGTGAAACCATGCTCAGTACCATCCGCAATGCCATTGGCGAATCTCGAGAAACCACAACTATTCCAAGAAATTACCGACTCGAGACCAATCAACCAAACCTTGTGGCATTACTCGAGGAACGCATTTCGGATTATCGCGCTCGGGTTCATATCACAACAGACATTCAAAAGACCCTAGAAGAAATTCTCGAGCGTTTACAAATCAGCAAAATTGCTATGCCGAACGACCTGCCAGAAACTTGGTTGCCGAACTCCGTAGAGAAAATTATTGACCACCCAGACCTCGAGCCACGAGAACTCGAGAATGCCCAAGCGGTAGTCACGGGTTCAAGACTGGCGATTGCCGAGACGGGTACGATTGTGCTTGACCACAGCACAGCCCAAGGCAGACGGGCTTTAACTTTGATTCCAGATATTCATATTTGCGTGGTTTTTGAGCGTGATATTGTGGATAATTTACCGAGTGCCATCTCGAGACTCGGCTCGAGTGTAGCTGCTGGGCAACCGATTACTTTTATTTCTGGACCCAGCGCGACATCGGATATTGAACTTAATCGGGTAGAAGGGGTTCATGGTCCTAGAGTCTTAGAAGTGATTGTGGTGATTTAAGAACAGTGTATTCTCGAGCAAACTAGAATCAAGACAAATTAAGCTGACCTAATGTATTTATTGCAAATATGGTATAGTCTTACTGTGCCTGAAATCACCAGTTTCTACGGAATCCGCATCACCATGTATTACAACGACCATCTACCACCTCATTTTCACGCAGAATACGGCGATGATGAAATTTTAATAGAAATCAACACGCTCAACATTTATGCAGGAGAAATACCAAGACGCGCCTTACGATTCACTCTCGAGTGGGCAACGCAAAACCAAACAGCTTTGCAACAACTTTGGGAACTCTGCCGAGCAGGACAACCTTTGCATAAACTCCTACCGCTCGAGTAAAAGGACACACCATGCACAAAATTCTAAATGCCATTACCAAAGCCAATAAGCAAGTTTATCTCGAGTACGATGATGGTTCAACGTACCTGATTGACTTGACCCCTTTGATTCAACCCAATACAGTATTTGCACTGCTCGAGAACGAAAACGAATTTAACAAACTCGAAATAGGCACTCGAGGACGCAGTATTCGTTGGGACGATACGCTCGAGTTAGATGCTGATGCCCTACGGATGCAAAGTACCCCAGAAAATGGTTTACAGCACAAAATTATTGGCAGCACAAAAGCCACTGCCGCCACACCAGACCCTGTGAGTTTACAAGTCCAACAAGCCCTGAAATTAGCTCGAGTGACACAAACGGAGGCAGCCGAGCGCACAGGATTAACACAACCAACCATCGCAAGATTAGCCAACCCCAATTATCATGGGCATAGTGTCGAAAGCCTACGACGCTTAAGCCAAGGGCTGGGGTTACAACTCGAGATTCGGATTGGCAAGTAACTGCTATACTGTTAAATATGAACACTGTTGAGCGAGACAAAAATATCCTAGGTGGAACACTGGTGTTTACTGGAACTCGAGTACCAGTCAAATCTTTGTTTGATTACCTTAAAGAAGGGTCTTTACCCGAATTTCTCGAGGATTTCCCAACAGTCTCTAAAAGTCAGGCAATGGATGTTCTGAATAATGCACAAAGGGCTTTTGATGCGGTTGCTGCTTGATGAATGCTTACCCAAGCGGTTAAAACGCTTTCTTGAAAATCACGAAGTTTATACCGTACCAGAAATGGGTTGGGCTGGCACAAAAAATGGTGTGTTACTGCGTTTGATTCTCAAAGAAAAATTCGATGTGTTTATCACTGTGGATGTGGGGATTCAGTACCAACAAAATTTATTGAATGTTCCACTGCGAATCGTGGCATTATCTGCCTTTAGTAACCGACTAGAAGACCTACAACCGTTAATCAAAGAATTTCTCGAGATACTTCCAAGTCTCCCTTTTGGAGTGCATCAGATTGGTTCAAAAGACACTTGAGATTCGATCTTGATTTAAGCCGTTTCATCTGCCCAAAGCCGCCGCATTTCGCTCGAGCGCGATAGCAATTCCTCGAGTGTACCCGTGTCAGAAACCTGTCCATTCTCGAGCAAAATGATTCTGGTGGCTCGTTGCAAAGCTGGGCGGCGATGCGAAACCACCAAACAGGTTTTGCCTAGGCTCGAGACACGCTCCCAAAGTGTTTGCTCAGTGCGAACATCAAGCGCACTGCTTATATCGTCAAAGACCAGTAAACTCGAGTCCTGAGCGAACATCCGAGCGGCTGCGGTGCGTTGCAATTGCCCACCTGATAATTTAAGTCCGCGAACACCAACCAGTGTCTCGAGGGCGTGGGGTAACTGCTCGAGGTCAGTTTCTAAAACAGCGTTTTTTATAGCGTTTGTTAGGTCGTGGTTTTTGCCTAGCGCAATGTTTTCGCGTACCGTACCACTGATTAAAGCTGGGACTTGTGGGGTGTAAGCGCTGCGCGGCGGGGTCATAAATTCGGCTGGCTCGAGAATGGCTTGGTTATTCCAAAAAAGCTGACCAGACTGCGCGGGTAGTAACCCAAGCAATGCCCGTAAAAGCGTGGTTTTGCCACTGCCAATTCTGCCTGTAATCACCACAAATTCGCCTTGCTCGAGGGTCAGATTGGCATTTTCGATACCGCGATTAGATTCTGGGTGCAAATACGTTAAATTCTGGGCAGTTAGGGTTTTGAGGGCATCTTCGGCTCGAGGTACGACCTGCTCGAGTGGGGCTGGGTCTCGGCGTAATTCGATTGTTTGATGGGCGACCAATCCTGTGACTGGTGCGCCTTGCATCAAACCCATCATCCGACCAAATGCCACACCTGCCCGTTGGATGGTTGCCATGAAATTCCCAAAAAATTCGGTATGATGCCCAATTTCCCACAAGTACAGTACAAACAAACTAAATTCGCCCACCGTAAATTCACTAGACCGCATTTTTGAACCAGCCAGCAGCAAAATTAAGCCAGTCCCCAATGCCACAATGTTGCTCGAGAAAACCGTTAGGGCTTGGTTTAAGGCAACATTTCGCAGCATGGCAGCTTGCCGATTTTTTGAACGAATCTCGAGTTGATTCAGAATCGTTTTTTCTGCACCAGCCACTTGAATTGCTTGGACACTCTGAAAAATTTCGCCCAGCAAAGAAGTGTAAAAACTGCTTTTTTCTCGGGCTATTTTTTGTAATTTCTCGAGCCGATACCGTGCTTGGTAACTGATGATCGTCACAATGACCAGTGGCAAAAAAACATAAAGTGTCAAAGCAGCATCTATTGAAAGTAAAATGCTAATTGCAATAATCATGTACATCGTCTGCCCGATAATATCGAGTGTCCAGTCACCAGCATTTTCGGCTTCATCGGCATCATCACGCAGGGTACTCAGGGCTTCGCCAACCGTGTTGTTATAGGCTTTTGCGCCGGGCATGGCTAAAATTCGCCGCAGGATATTCAAGCGCAATAAACCACTGCTGCGAAAGCGCCACGGGATATTGAAAGCAATGGCGGTGAAAATAGTCATGACTTGTAGCACCCCAAAAACCAGTACCAATGCCACCAGCATTTGTACGGTATAAGGAATTCCATTCCAAGTGGGGTTTTCTTTTTGCAGCGCATCAAAAAAGAGTTTTGAAACGTACCCCGGTACAAGCGGCAATGTGTAGACCCCAACCCAAAAAAACACGTTCAAGGCGTAAAAATCCTTAGAAAAAGCGATTAAACGCCCAAGGTAAAACCAGACCGATGCAGAAGTTAGGGCTTTCATACCAGCACCTGCTCGAGTCCTACTCGGCGCAATTCGGCAAAACTCGAGCTTGGATTATTGGCTAGGTCTTGGCGTTTACCAAACTCGAGAATTTGTCCTTGTTGTAACACTAAAATATGGGTAGCGCGTTCCACGGTTTTTAAGCGGTGGGCAATAATAATCGCGGTGCGGTTCTCGAGCAGCTTATCCAGTGCCATTTCCAAACGGCTTTCGGTGGCTGGGTCAAGTCGAGCCGAGGCTTCATCCAAGATAATCAGTTTAGGGTCTCGCAGAAAAGCTCTGGAGAGCGCCACCAGTTGGGCTTCGCCTGATGACAGGGAATCGGCAGTCAGGGCTGTTTCTAAGCCATTAGGCAGCGCGGCGTACCAATCAGACAGCCCAAGGGTTTGCAGTGCCTCGAGTAGCCGCGTATCGGAAATAGTGGTATCAAAAAAAGTCAGGTTGTCACGCAGACTGGCTTGAAAAAGTTGCACATCTTGGGTGACAAGGGCAATGCCTGTTCTAAAAGACTCGAGACGATATTTTTTTAGGTCGTTACCACCTATTTTAATCAAACCATTTTGCGGGTCGTAAAACCTGAATAAAAGCCTTGCCAAAGTGGTTTTTCCACTGCCAGTACGCCCGAGTAAGCCCAGAATACTACCAGCCTCGAGTTGCAGACTGATATTCTCGAGAACAGGCACGTTATCTTCGTAAGCAAAAGAAACTTTTTCCAGATTGACAGTTAAACCACGCGGTGCATTCGGCAATTCGAGCGTACCACTTTGAATGCTGGGCGTAAATTCAAAGAGTTCACGCACCCGAGCGATACTGGCTTCGGCACGTTGTAATTCCTGCATTTGTTGGCGAAAATTTTCGATCGGTTGCGCCACCATCCAAGCGTAGTGCATCAGCATATAGACTGCCCCAAGGCTCAGCACACCTTCACGGTATAAGCTCGAGCCAAAACCATAGGTTAAGGCATCAGCCAGAACCCAAAACATCGTACTTGCTCCCCAAACCACACTGCCTTTGAGGTTGGCTGAAAAACGCACTTTGAACAAGTCACGCATCTCGAGTTTCATGCGGCGCATCGTCCAAGCTGTTGCGCCGTTGCCTCGAATATCCTCGGTGGCATTTAAGACTTCGCCCATAAAGCCGTAAAACTGAGCGGCTTTCTCGCGCTCTTGCTGCCAAGCATTGGCAAATCTCGAGGTTAAGGTCAGCAGAATCACACCAAAAACGGCGTAGACCGTAAATGCCGCGCCGAGCCGCCAATCTTGAATCGTTAAGGCAATTAGCACACCTGTCAGCAACAAAAAATTCCCGCCAAGGCTGACTACAAAACTCGAGAAGAACCCCGATAAAGCGTTCACATCACCATCTATGCGTTCAATCATCTCGCCGGGTGGACGCGACTTATGAAAACCCATGCCCAGATTTAACGAATGCGCCGCTAAATCGGCACGTAACGCATTGGTGGCACGCCAAGCCACTTCGTTAGAAACATAGGCAGCCAATGCCCGAAAGCCACTCGAGACCAGCGCCGCCACAATAAAAAGCACCGCCAGAAGCGTTAAATTACTCGAGTCAGTCGCGTTTTGCGTGGCATCCACGAAACGCCGTGCAATTTGTGGGTTCAGCACTTGCAAACCAATGCCAAGCAGTAAAAACAAGCTCATCCAAGCCACTCTCGAGCCTTGAGGCAGGAGATACTGGCGCAGTAGCAACCAGAATTCGGCAATCGGCAGTTTCACAGGTTGTAGTGTACGGTTTACTCGAGTGTGGCTGCCTCAGCGTATTGGCGTAGGCACTACGCCACTAAGACTATTGCTCCGATTTTTGAACCAGATTAAACTCGAGCCTAGATGAAACGGTTTTCAGGGGCAACTGATCGCTAAGCGCTTTTAGGAGAGCGCCCGATCATGGCTTATCAAATTTGGAAACGTGAACACCATAAACACCTTAAAGCAAAACGTTGGCTGCCAAGCCCTTATGGTTGGTATTTCAGACTTCGGAGCAGGGAGCAACAGACTCAATTGATGTCTAACTGGGAGTTTGAAGACCAGTACAATCACAATCTGCAAGCCATTAAAAAACGTCAATTGAATACCAGTGTGTACTTTGGTAAGTGTAAATTCTCGAGCCAATTTTTTCATCCGATTTGGCGCAGAGCAGGTAAGCAAATTTGTCAACTGCATTTGCAAAGTCTTCATGACCAAGCAGACAATCTTGACCCACAACCAAAAAGACTAGGAATTCTTTGGTACATTGATTGAACAACAAAACGCATGGCTCGAGAAGAATATATTCTGTGAGTCATGCGTTTTTTAAGTGATTTTAGGATGTTCCAAGTCGGCTTACACAACAACAACCATTTTGTTTAGTCTGGCTTAAATGCCCATTCGCCAGCCTCGAGTAAAGCCAACCTCGAGCCATCGGTGCGAATGCCAACTACCTGCATTTCTTTACTACCTATCATCCAGTCAACATGCACTTGGCTATCGTTTGCACCATGCTGCATCAGTTCTTCTTTACTCATGGTTGTGCCGCCATTCAGGGTGTAGGCATAAGCCCTGCCCATGGCAATATGACAAGCTGCATTTTCATCAAAAAGTGTTTCTTGGAACAGCACTCCGTTTCTGGCAACAGGCGAGGATTCGGCTACCAAGGCAATTTCACCTAAGCGACTTGCGCCCTCGTCGGTCTCGAGCAGTTGGT
>JBEGTV010000057.1:0-9213 GCA_041179225.1 Deinococcota bacterium
CGCATCGGCTCGGTTCGGTGTGATTTCAATGTCCAGCACGTCATCGGCTGCCCATAGACTGATGAGTGGAGTACCCGCTTTAGCATTACCCGCAGGTAACTCGAGCAGACCCGCACTGAAATCACCAATGCCAAGTTCTTTCGGGCTACACGCCATACCCCACGAAGTTAGCCCTTGCACCAGACGCTCCTCAAGCAGTTTGCCCTGAAGCATCGTGTTTGGTGGCGCAATTGCCACACCCACGCCAGCTTTGGCATTTGGCGCACCTGTGATGATTTGCTTGGGTGACTCGAGACCAACATCTACTTGAAGCTTGTATAAATGCGTTTCGGGAATGGCGCTACACTCGAGAACCACACCGAAAATCACGCCCTCGGGGGGTGCGGGGAAAGACACGATTTCTTCGACACCAGTCCCAAGCATCGCAAGAATCGGCTCGAGATGATGCGGATTATTTTCTATTGCCTTTGGAAGTTCGGGCAGTAGTTCAACCAACCAAGAATACGGAATTTTCATAAATGCTCCTTTAAGGTTTCTTCTAAGAAACGCTGAATGACTTCTTTACTGGGTAACTCGAGCAGGTACTTAGAGACAAATAAATCGTTATCTAAACCAGCCAAGGCGTACTCGACCAGCGCCTGATTTTTTTGATTACAAAGCAGCACACCAATCGGAGGATTATCGCCCTCACTCATCATATGGCGCTTAAACCACGTGACATACGTGTTCAATTGCCCAATATGTTCATGGGTAAAATCACCAACTTTAAGTTCTATCAGCACATGGCACTTGAGGATACGATGATAAAAAACCAAATCCACAAAGAAATGCTCAGTTCCAATCAGGATGCGTTTTTGGCGTGCCTCAAAACAAAAACCATGTCCAAGTTCAAGAATAAAATCCCCAATTTTACTAATCAAACCATGTTCAATCGTTGTTTCAGTGGCACTTTCAGAAGGTTTTATTCCCAAAAACTCGAAAATATACGGGTCTCTAATCTCGATTTTATTTCCTGCTGCACTTAAATCAAAAGGTGCTTTTGGACTACTTACCGTAGTGTTCGTTCGTTCAAAAAGAAAACTACCCATTTGTCGTTTTAATTCACGCACAGACCATTGACCATACATACATTGTTGTTCATAAAAAATGCGTTGTTGTTCAGAATTTGCTTGGATTAAACGCTCAAAATGACCATAGGAAAGACGTTGCAACAATAGATTTGAACTCGAGTTTAATTGTGGGTACACTGTACCCACAATCTGTTCTGCGCCAAAAAGAACCAACTGAGGATAAACTTGGTAAAAGCGAATATACCGATATAACTGCTGACGAGCAACATTGCTTAAACTAGACTGCTGCAACTGCTCAGCAAGCAATACCAGTAATTTCTGACCATACTGCGCTCGATCAGTTCCATACAATTCATATTCGGCAATATAAAAACCAATTAACCAATTGCGTAAAGTCAAACTGATATTCACGGCTCGAGCCGCTTGCAGACTCAGTTCTGAATCTGCTTTGACAATACTCGAGACGAGAAAATCAAAAGAAATGGCTTTTTTTGGTTTCATACACGCTCCTCGAGATTAAGTACAAAACGCACCGCATTTTTTTGTTCTTTCCAACCTTGCTTTGCATAAAATTGCCTTCGGTATGATTCCCTGTCCATCAGGTTAATCAAAGTTAAACGTTGGCAGCCCCGAGCGTTAGCTTCGAGTTTTAACTTCTCGAGTAATGCCGTGCCAATACCCTGACCACTGGCATCTAAATGCACGAATAATTCGGAGATATAACCTTCAGGCTGCATAAAAAGCAACGTCATCCAGTACATAACGGCATAACCCACAACACGCCCCTCGAGTTCGGCAACCACAATAAGCTGCTGATGATGACTTGCAGAAAAACTCTTTGTGACCTGAGCAAGCACAGCTTCTAAACCCATTTTTTGAAAACTAGGGTACTCGACAAGACTAAAAAGTAATTCAGCAATGGCTTCTAAATCAGATTCTAAAGCACGACGAATAATCATAAATGCTCCTCGAAATTCAATACAAAACGTGCTGAAAGTGGTTTTTCACCAAAACCTCGAGCTTCATAAAATCCAGCTGCATACGATTTTTTATCTCGCCAATTATTCAATGCTACCCTAGAGCAACCCCGCGTTTTCGCGTCGAGTTTTATCGCTTCAAGCAAAGCTGTTCCAGCGCCAAGGTTTGAGAATTGGGCATAAACAAATAAATTGCTGATAAACCCCTCAAGTGGTGCTGTGAGCGGCACAAACCAATGCGCCATCATAAAACCAATCACTCGAGACTCAAGTTCTGCAACCAGCACAGTTCGTTCAGAAGTTGTACTAAGACTCGAAGATATTGTCTGCTCGAGCATAGGTAAAGTTTCTTTTTTGTAACGCGGGTACTCCTCGAGACTGTGCAGAATTTCAGCAATGGCTCGAGCATCGGCAGGTTGGGCAGGGCGAATGATCATGGAAGCGAACTCCTAGGAACTCCCCCCGCCTTCTTGCTCACAAGACAGCACCTCACGGGCAGTTCGCGCTTCGGCGACCCCCTCGAAAAAGAGGAGGTTTGGTGTAGGAATGGGTTTAGTGTGTTTGGGTGCAACGGTTTGGGTACAACAAAAAACTGACTTCTCGAGCGCAGGAATTGCGGTCTGGTATGACTGAATCCGAGAAAAAGCTGTGGTATCAATGTCTGCGGTTGCGACCTGAACGGTGGTTGCGGCAACGCCCTATTGGGAATTTTATACCCGATTTTTATTGTTCCTCGAGAAAATTGATTGTTGAAGTTGATGGTTTGCACCACCACACCCCAGAAGGTCTGGTAAAAGACGCTGAACGTACTGCTTTTCTCGAGGGTCTCGGCATTAAAGTGATTCGTTTCACCAACCAAGAAGTCATGAATAACTTTCAGGGTGTTTGTCAAAAAATTCAAACAGAAATAGAAACACAATCCCAAAATTCCTAACCCTAACCCCCTCGCTTTTGAGGGGGTCGCCGAAGGCGGGGGGAGTTGCCCGCAACGCCAACACAATAACTTTTGCATATCTTTCATACTGCCCTCGAGTTTATTCACGTATTTCAAACGGTTTCCTAAGTGCCATTACTCGAGCGCCCCACGAAACTGCTTTAAGACCCGCAAATCGTTCTGAAAAAAGTACCGAATGTCTGGCACACCGTACTTAATCATGGCGACGCGCTCAATGCCTAAGCCAAAAGCAAATCCGCGTTGCCCAGCATAAATTTCGTCGTTACGCAGCTTACAAACCTCTTCAAAAACCCGTGGATGTACCATGCCACTGCCGCCCAACTCGAGCCATTTGGATTGCCCCGTGCGCTTATTTTCCCAGTAGACCGCAAAGTCGGCACTTGGTTCGGTGAATGGGTAGTAACTGGGTTGAAACCTCACTTTGCTGGTCTCGCCAAATAAGCCCTTTGCCATTTCTTCGAGTGTGCCTTTGAGGTCACTCATGGTGATGTTCTTACCAACTGCCAGCCCCTCGAGTTGATGAAACATTGCTTCGTGGGTGGCATCTACCGCTTCAAAGCGGTAGGTTTTGCCGGGGACAACAATCCGAAATGGCGGCTCGTAGCTTTCCATGAATCGGGCTTGCATTGGGCTGGTGTGGGTGCGTAAAACCCGTCCGTCGGTCAGCCAAAAGGTATCCCATAAATCGCGGGCTGGATGCCAACTGGGGATGTTTAGGGCATCGAAATTATATAACTCGGTTTCGACTTCTTGCCCTTGTACCACTTGATACCCTAAGCCTTTGTAAATGTTGCACAAGTCATCAATAATTCTGGTCAGCAAATGAAACCCACCTGTCTGAAACGCCGTTCCGGGCAGGGATACATCCAGACTCTCAGATGCCAGTTTAGCCTCGAGTGCCGCATTTTTTAACTCAAGTTCTTTGTTGTCAAACAGCGCCTCGAGTTCGGTTTTAATCATGTTCAAAGCCGCACCGCGTATTTTTCGGTCATCTGGGGTGAGGTTGCCCAATGTTTTTAATTCGGCGGTCAGTAAGCCTTTTTTGCCAAGGTATTTAACTTTGATTTCTTGGAGTTCGGGCAGGCTCGAGGCTGGGCTAATTTCTTGTTTGGCATCGTTAATCATATTTTCTCCTTTGGGGTAATAAAAAACTTCGGCGGTTATGCCGAAGTAAGAGCGCAGAAACAAAAGGGGTTTCTACGCGAATCTTGTAAATAGCGAAAGTGTGCCTTCCATGTGTTTATGTTATTTGGTTTTTGCGGCTCGAGTCAAGGCGTATTTGGCTTATGGTACGATGCCGCCCATGTTGACTGCCCCTCCAGACCTCTCGAGCCTTGTGCGTGTCGGTAACGCTAAGGATTCTGTGTTGCTTGCGCCCGAAGTTTCGCCAAATGACTTGGCGCGTCATGCTGTGGGGCTTGCGAACTCGAGTGGTGGGACGTTGGTGGTTGGTGTGCGTGATGGTAAAATTTGGGGCGCGGAGGACTTGCATCCGCTTCAAGTCACCCACGCACTTTGGGAATTAACGGGTGGCAAATTAACAGTGCATTGTGCCAATACCACGCTCGAGGGTAAACCGATTCTGGTGGTCTCTGTGCCACGTAGCCCCGTGGTGCTGGCGACCCCAAGCGGCGAGGTACTGCATTGGAATGGACTGAATCTCGAGCCATTAGCCGCGCTTTCCTTAGACCCTGCGCCACTGCCAGACTTTAGTGCCAGTGTGCCACCAACTTCGAGCCTAGCCGATATTGACCCACTCGAAGTGCATCGGCTGCGAAGTGTTCTCGAGTCGCGCCGTGGGGCAGCTTTGGCAGAACTTCCAGATTTGGATTTACTTAAAGCCCTTGGTTTACTCGAGGGCGAACAACCGAATTTGGCTGGGATTTTACTGTGCGGCACAAATAAAGCCCTCAAACGCTACTTGCCCCAAGCCGAACTGGATTATTATCATCATGGGGCTGGAGACATGGAATTTGAATTCCGCGAAACCATTCACCGCCCAATTCCCGCGATGCTCGAGCGCCTGCGTGAACTGGTGCAAGCCCGCAATAGGTACAAAACACTACACGTCGGACTTTTTCAAATCGAAGTCTGGGATTTTGATGAAGTCGTCTACCGCGAAGCAATCTTGAACGCGCTGGTGCATCGTGATTATACATCTAGGGATACGGTGCAGTTACATCATTACCCCAATAAACTCGAGATTGCCAATCCGGGCGGGTTTTCGGGCGGGATAAATGTGCAGAACATTTTGCGCCATCAACCCAAACGCCGTAATCCTCTACTTGCCGAAGCCTTAGCGCGACTTGGCTATATTGAACGGGCTGGAATTGGCGTGGACAGAATGTATCGTTTACTCTTGCGTCATGGCAAAGAACCACCTGAGTACACGGCTTATCCAGACAGCGTGCAACTGAGTATCCACAACCCAGATTTCGATGAGGCGTTTACAAGATTTGTGGCTCGTAAACAAGAAGAAATGGGTACATTTAGTTTAGATGCCCTGATTGTCCTGTCTATTCTAAAACGCGAAGGCAGCGCCGACAAGCAACAACTCAGTAATGCCTTACAACTCCCACTCGAGCAGACCAGCCGTACACTGCGCCCACTCGAGGAAGCGGGCTTACTGCACCGTGAAACAGACCAATGGCAACTGTCCCATGAAGCCCTACAAGCCCTTGGTAAGCACTTTGCACGTGTCCCTACTCGAGCCATGCCGACGGCTTCTACGCCGATGTCACGCAAAGCTGATGCCAGTCGGTTCGAGAAACGCAGCACAGTTCTCGAGATTGCCAAAGCCCTTGGCAGTGTCGCCAACCGCGATGTGCGCCAAGCACTGGGCTTAAATTTATCGCAAGCCAGTCATTTGCTTCGTACCATGCACCAAGCGGGCTTACTCGAGAAAACAGGTGATAGCCCACGCGATACGCGGTATGTGATTAAAGAGTAAACTGGTTATATGTTGCAAAGTCTCGAGATTAAGAATTTCACGGTTTTTGAAGAAGCTAACCTCGAGTTTAGTGCTGGTCTGAACATCGTTATTGGCGAGAACGGCACAGGGAAAAGTCAACTCTTAAAATTGGGGTATGTGTTTTTGCGGACTGAACATGATAATTCCAATGAATCTTTGAGACATGAAACTCTGTCATCGAACTTGATCCAAACACTTGGGGAAGTGTTCCGTTCAGAGATACCTTGGAACTTGTGCAATCGGAATCATAAAGAGGAATCTTTTGACGTTAAAGCTACTTTTGGGCAAGACGCTTCAATGAGTTTTCAGTTATCCGCAAAAGACGAAAGATACTCGGCAGAATTCACCCCATTTCCCTTAAATTTACTTAAACCAACTTTTATTCCTGCTCGAGAAATTCTGTCACACTTTACTGGTTTCGCGGCTTCGCTTCGCAATCGAGAGTTGGCATTCGATAAAACATTTCTTGACCTTGCAGATGCTCTAGCGCTTACGCCCTTGAAAGGCAAAAAAGCCGAGCAAATCAAATCAATTACAACATCACTCGAGCAACAAATGAATGGCAGAGTCGTTGTTGAAAATGAGCGTTTCTACATTGCTACTAATCAAGAACGTCTCGAGATGCCGCTTGTTGCTGAAGGTATCCGCAAAATTGCAATGCTCACGTATTTAATCATGAATGGCAGCATCCAAAAAGGTTCAACACTTTTTTGGGATGAACCAGAATCCAATCTCAATCCTAAAATGATGGTGCAGCTTGCCGAAACATTGGTGATTCTCTCGAATATGGGAATTCAGATTGTACTTGCAAGTCATAGTTTATTTCTACTTCGGGAACTTGAGATTCAACTTGCCCGACATCCAGAAGTCCCAGTTCAATACTTTGCCTTAAAACCTGAGAAAAACGGTGTTTCAGTTAGTCAAGGTAATACCGTGTCACAAATTGATACGATTCCTATGCTAGACGCTGATCTTGAGCAATCTGATCGCTATCTCGGGTTGGAGTAATTGTGCCAAGTTTTAAAGAGGGTAATTTGCAATTTGATTTCCCAGAAAGCTTTGAAGTTTGCCAGTACGACAAAAGTCATTTTTATGTAAGTCAGCATGGCGGATTCAGAAGTATTAAATCGGGTACTAAAGCCGTTGATTTTATTGCTTTTGAAGCCCTTTCTGATGAGTTGTGGTTCATAGAAGTAAAAGACTTTCGCGCTCAACAACGAGAAAACAAAGAGCGACAAAAAACAGAACCACTGGTGGAAGAAATAGTTGATAAAATGATTTTTAGCATAGCTGGATTATTTGTTATGGGATTTAATGGAGAAGGAGATGAAAAAACTTTTGCTCAAAAAGCACTGAGTAAATCTAAATTGAGAATTGTCTTTCATTTAGAACAGCTTTCCGAACGGGAAGTACATGAAATTATGTTAACGTGAGTTCGGGTTAAGCCATAGTCAACTCTGTCGGCATAAACTGCAAACTCGGTTTTTTCTCTCGATGACAATAAGCTATTAAGCCGCAAATGAGGTTAGCTAAGAAATTCATTGGACTACGATGCCTTGAATGCTCAATTTGACTAATGTTCTTGCACTGGTCAATGATCGTTTCAACAATACTGCGTTTACGCAGAAATAATGCGTCTTCATTTGGCATTGGTTGTTCACATTTCATATTCTTTTTCAACCGAGTAATCAATTGAACACCATGCTCTTCAATCAGCTTCTGAAACAATGCTTTAGAAATATAACCTTTATCACCAAAAATCTTATGAAAGATATTCGAGAATGGATTCTCGAGCATTTCCAGCAATCCTTTTCGGTCATCAAGATTACCTGCACTCAAGTCAAGCCAAATGATCTCGCCAGCATCATTGAACAATAAATGCAACTTAAATCCGAAGAACCAACCAACACTGGTTTTACCTCGAGCCGCCAAACCAGAAAAAACTTTGTGATTATGAATTCGACGATTATGACAAACACTGAGTTTTGTACTATCCACAAAACTAATTCCTGAACAACGTCCTAGATGAGCAAATAGATAAGCTGATAAAGGTAATACTGAACGAGGTATCCATTCAACGAAACGATTATAACTTGGCAAAGTTGGGAACTCGCTTCTCAAGTAAACACAAACGTGTTGAGTGTAAAACCATTTAAAATCACGATAACGCTGTTGATGGAATAAAATGAGGATCGTCATGATTTCACTACTTGTCATACTTAAAGCCCGTTCTCGAGTACCTGTGGTGCTTGGTAAGGCGTTCTTAGGGTGGGTTTTGATGAGTTCTTGGTTGAAATCATCGACTTCGCAGAATAATTCGAGTAAAGTCATAGTGTCCTCCTTGTTGTTTTGTTGCAATTACAGCGTACAGGAGGACGCTTCTTATGTTAATTTATTCTATGAGAGCAGAATGTAGTGGTATTTTCTGTAAATAACTTTAACCCGAACTCACGTTATGTTAGACCCTATTAGCCCATTATCACTTAAAGTTCAAGATATTACGAACAAATTGCGCCAAAAGCTAAGGTTATTTGATCTAAGTTTGCTTGTAATAGATATGAAGGCTTCTCAAGAGAAAGTGGTTTGGTCAGTATCTTGAATTAAGTTTTGCATCTCGAGCAACCAAGCAAACCCAGTAAGTTGTTCCCTCAAGTGATTGATCCAAAAGCTGTTCCTGACAAACTCAAACAACGGCTTCGAGCAATAGACCCACGAGCTAAAGTCTCGAGTATTGCTGTGGCTCGAGTTCCGTGGTTAGTGACTTGACTTTGCAGCATTGGCTTCTGCCTGCCATGCCACGAATCAAATAACACAGCTTCAGGGGTTCTTGGCGGTATAAATAATTGGAATCTCGAGTGGAGCGCCTGGGCTTTATTTATTCCACATCACTTTGAAACCAAATGTATTATTTGATTTGCTGTCTACACTGACTTCAACTGCATGAACTCGTCCAGCCCCAGCAGGTACTTCTAAGCGCGTGACATTCTCGAGCAGCACACCTTTAGCATCGGTCAGTGGTTGGTCAATAATTAGCACATGGGAATCGCCATGAATTAACAGTACGGGTTTGCCATAAGCAGCCGATTCGGCGGAAAGGGTGTTTAAGGTCTTTAAGAAACCAGCTTTGGCATAGGTATTGTCAAAGGCGGTAGCAGGTAAAGCGTAGACGGTGTTGCTGGTGAAGAACATATCGGCTTGGAAACTCAGTACAACCGCAGCGTTGCCATTGGTTTTGGCTTG